>JAITSG010000082.1 GCA_031288035.1 Rickettsiales bacterium
GCGTCCCAGACCATCGCCGCCGGGACGAATCTGTACGCGCTTCGCCGCGGCGCCGCGGCGCAGTACGGGCTCGGCTCCACGGCGTCGGGGCAGAGGCCGGGGATGCTTGCCGGCGCGGCCGGCGTGGCCAACGCGCTTAGGGACAAGACCTCGGCCGTGTGCGTGTTCGCGATAAACGAGGGGTGGTGGTTCATCACCGTCCGCAACAACCTGATATTGTCGGAGGAGGACAGGATATACACGTCCGAGGACGAGGCCAGGGATGCGTTCGATTCCATGCTCGCCATACCGGACTGGGGCTATCGCATAGCCCCGGAGTCCTGGGGCATAGAGGACACGAAGGAGCTGCAGGTCACGGACCTCCTCGCGCACGAGCAGCCGCCCGAGCTCAAAAGGATAGTAAGCGAGTCCAGCATAAAGAACGCGATATTGCTCGCCGTGCTCGCGTCCCTTGCCGGCGGATATTACTGGTACAGCCGGTATCGGGAGCGCATAAGGCTTGAGTCGGAGGAGCGCCGCCGCAGGGCGGAGGAGGAGGCCAGGGCCAAGGCTCCGCCGCCTCCGCCGCCTCCGCCCGCGCCGTGGGAATCCCTCATCGACATAGAGGACATGGCCAAGAAGTGCACCGTGCTTATCGTCAATTCGACTGCCGCTGTTCCCGGGTGGATGCTGACGGAATCCACCTGCGGGGAGAAGCAGGTGGCCGACGTGTGGAAGCGCACGTACGGCACGTCGACGTGGATATTCGACTCACAGAAGTACGGGTTTCTGTCCAAGGCCGTCAAGCTCAAGGCGCAGGACAAGAGCTACAACACCGTGACCGGGACGATAGATATTCCCATGATAGCGCACGTCTCGCGCGAGCCCGCCTTCGGCAAGGTGGAGCTGCAAAAGAAGCTCACCAACACGTTCCAGTCCATAAAGCTTGTGAACTTCAAGCTCGACGACAAGACCCTGCTTGTCAAGGATCCGAACAATCAGGAATATCAAAAGACGTACCGGTACACGTCGTTCAGCTTCGACGACGCGGCGTACCGCATGCCGCTCGACTGGGTGAAGCTCCTCAAGGATATGAATTCTATTGAATTTAATTCGATAAAATGGGATAATAGTGCAAGGAAATGGACTTACGAGGGGAAAATCTATGAGAAGGAAGAATCTGTTGACAAAGCTCCTGCGCCCGATGCTGGAGGCGCTGTCCCGCCTTCGGTCGATTCTGTTCCGTCCGTCGGGTTCGGCGGCGCGGATGCGGGGATATAGCTTCGCCGCCCTTCTGGCGCTCCTGCTGCCGCTCGGGCTGGCCTATCCGCGCGCCGTGACGGCGCAGGAATACGAGGAAGAGGAGGACTCCGGGGACGAGGAAGGTTCCGGGGATGAGGAGGACTCGGGGGATGAGGAAGGTTCCGGGGGCGAGGATGAAGAGGATTATTCCGAGGTGGAGGCCGAATACAACGCCGCCGAGGCCCAGGCGGACGCCGACGCGGCCGAGAGCATTTCGGCGATAAGGGACGCGCCGCGCACGGACATGTCGGAAAACACCGCGGGGCTGGAGTCGGATCCGCTTTACAAGCTCGACAGCCCCACCGCCAAGACGTTCGAGAAGATGACCACCATGGAGCGCGAGAACGCCGTCATGAAGCTGCAGATAGAGCAGGAAAAGCTCAAGCTCGACCTCAAGAAGCAGCTGGCCGAGAAGAAGAAGGTCGAGCTGGCCCTAGAGGACGAGGAGGCCAACCGCGCGCTCAAGAAGAACGAGGCCAAGAGGAAGCAGCGCGAGGCCGAGCGCAAGTTCAAGGAGGAGGAGGAGGAGGCCGTCAAGAAGTCCGAGCAGAAAAAGAAGGAGGACGAGATCAACCAGAAGATACTCGAGCGCGTCTCCAGCGCGGATTTTTCGAATCCCGAGCAGCTGGCCAACATAGCCCAGCTTATGTCCATGACTCCGGGCGGGGCTCCGGCGGGGCTTAATGCCCTTCTGGCCGGGCGCGGCTCCGGCGGCGATTCGAAGATAGCGCCGGGGATGCTCGGGTTCGACAAGAAGTACGTGATAAAGTCGATAGTCGGCGCCGGCGGCAGCATGACCGCGAACGTGGAGAATGTCGAGAACAAGACCGTGTCCAGGCTGCGGGCGGGCTCGGCGCTCGACGGATGGACGGTTGACTCTATCACGCGGACCAGCATCCTGTTCAAGCAGGGCGACCAGGAAAAGACCATGAGTCTGAACAACTAGGGCCGTTTGTTCCGGTTTTCGAGCATGAGGGGGAAATAGTGGCGGAAGACAAGGCTTTGGAGGAATCGGCGCTTCGGACTCACAATCCGTTCGAGGGGCTGACCGACCGCGAGATAGTGGACAAGGTGGTCAAGACCGCGGGCGGGCTCGAATCCGCGTCCAACGGCTCCTATCCGGTCGGCTCGGACACGCAGAGCCTCCTCGCCCTGTTTTCTAGCGGCATGTTCCTCGTGTCCAACACGCACAAGTTCGACGGCAGGGTCCTCAGTTTCCAGAGCCTGGTCAGGAAGAAGGGCGGAAAGATAAACCGTCCGGAATACGTTCCGATGGGCGTGATAGCGAGCATCTACGCCAAGTCGAACAAGAACGACGCGAATTACGAGGGCGGGCCCGGCGCGTCCGATTCGGATTCCGCCTCCAACAACCAGATGCAGAAGGAGTTCGTGGACATAGTCTACCGCGCGGCCGAGCAGAAGGTTTCCGACATACACGTCGTGGTGGGCGAGCACACGACCGTGATGTTCCGCATCGCCGGGTCCATGCAGACCGTCCTGGAATACGACCGGGGCTGGGGCGAGGCGTTCGTGCGCTCCGTCTTCGCATCCGCCGACATATCCGATTCGAACTACGCGCAAAACGAGTTCCAGGTTGGGCAGAAGATGGGCTCCACCCCGCTGCGCGGCGAGAAGGACCTGTACCTGCCGGAAAACGTCCTGGCCATCAGGCTCCAGTTCAATCCGATAGCGTTCGCGAACCGCTATCTGGTAATGCGCGTGCTGTACGCGAACGCCTCCGACACGAACGACGACGACCTGAGGCAGCTCGGGTTCTCGGAATACGAGGAAGGCCGGCTGATGCGCATGCGCGCGTTTCCGACGGGGCTGTGCGTTATAGCCGGCCCGACCGGATCCGGGAAATCCACCACCCTCCAGCGCAACATGATAAAGATGCTCAAGGAGAAGAATTACGAGATAAACCTGATAACGGTCGAGGATCCGCCCGAATATCCCATCGTCGGCGCGCGCCAGCTTCCCGTCACGAACGCCGCGACCGAGGAGGAGAGGGAGCAGGCGTTCACGCTCGCCCTGTCCGCCGCCCTGCGTTCCGATCCGGACGCCATGATGGTGGGCGAGATCAGGACGCTTTCCGCGGCCGAGCTTACGTTCAGGTCGGCGCTGTCCGGCCACAACGTGTGGACGACGCTGCACGCGAACAGCGCGCCGGCCATAATCAACCGCCTCTTGGACATGGGCGTAGACGCGTTCAAGCTCAAGGACGCCGAGCTTATCCGCGGCCTTTTGTCCCAGAGGCTGTTCAAGAAGCTCTGTCCCAAGTGCCACGAGCCGTTGAAATACCACGACGACCATCCGGCCTATCCGCGCGTCAAGAACGCTCTTGGCAAATACGGCATAGAGCAGGCGTACGTCCAGGGCCGCGGGTGCGACTTTTGCAACAAGAAGGGGATAATCGGCCGCATAGGCGCGTACGAGGTTATAATCCCGGATCACGAGTTCCTCGAAATGCTCATCGAGGGGAGTAAGGACGACGCGGTCGTCTATTGGGCGAACAAGCTTTCCGGCCGGACCTTAAAGGAGGACGCGATAGGCAAGATGCTCAAGGGCCTGATCTCCGTGGACGAGGTGGAGCGCTGGTGCGGCCTTATAGACCTGGGCGCGGTGTACTAGGGGGAAGCGAAATGCCGGATATCCAGATAAGGAAAAAGATTCCGAAAAGCCCCCTGCTCCTGGAGCTCAACAGGCTTATCGTCAACCTTTCCAACGCCGCGCGGCTGCGCGTGTATTACAAGCTCGCCGCGCTGTTGAGGAATCGCTTTACCCTCATGGACGCGCTGGATCGCATCTGGAGCATCGAGAGCAACGAGGGCAGGAAGCCGGACGAGCCCATCGCCATCGCCGTCGCGTGGTGGAGCCGCGAGCTTGAGAAGGGCCTTCCGTTTTCCGCGGCCATCACCGGCTGGGCGCCGCTCAGGGAGAGGCTGATGCTTTCTGTCGGCGACATGAGCAAGCTCGAGCGCGCGCTTTTGAACGTCATCAAGGTTTCCGAGGGTTCCAACAAGATATTGGCTCCGCTCATCAACGCCCTGACCTATCCGGCCATGATGGTCCTGCTGAGCTTTGCGATAATCGCGGCGGTCGGGATATGGATGGTTCCTCCGATGGTGGAGCTGGTCCCCAACATAGTCTGGCGCGGGTCGGCGAGCAGCCTTGTCGCCGTGTCCGGGTTCATGCGGTCGTATTGGTGGATCATGCCGGCGGTCTTTATCGGCGCCATAGTCGCGATATACGCGTCGTTTGCCAACCTTACCGGCCCGATTCGCGTGCTGCTGGACAAGATGCCGCCGTGGAGCCTTTACCGGATGTTCACCGGGGTCAGCTGGCTGATGAGCCTCGCGGCCTTGGTCGAATCCGGGACTCCGATAGCCAAGTCCATGCAGGGGCTGCGGCAGAACGCCTCGCCGTATTTGAGGGAGAGGATCGACCGCGCGCTCGGGTTCATGAAGAACGGCGCCAACCTCGGCACGTCCTTGAAGATGACGGGGATGCATTTCCCGGACGACGTGCTTATCGGGGATCTGGAGATATATTCCGAGCTGGACAACTTCGAATCTTCCCTGAACGCGGTGGCCACGGAATACCTCAACACCAGCGTCGAGAGGATAAGGAGGGAGGCCTCCATATTGAATTCGCTGGCCCTGATATTTGTTTCCGGCATCATCGCATGGGTGCTTTTGGGCACGTTCGAGATGCAGAACCAGGTCCAGGCCGCGCTGTAGAAGATGTAGGAAGGGACTTGGGAATGGTCTATGCAGTGATGGGAAATACGGCGCTGTTCGGGCTGGCGGAATCTGTCCGGTTTTCGGGCGCGGATGGCCGAACCCAAACAGCGCGGGGCTTGGCTGGCGCTTAAATTTCGGCTTGAATCGGCCCCGAATAAAAATACTTGCAAAAGCCTTTGATTTTTGTTAGAAATACTCTTGAAGAGACAACCTTATGACTAGAAGCGATATAATAAAGGCCATAGCCAAGAAGTTTTCCGGATTGCGCGTCGGGGACATAGACCGCGTGATCAACATAATAAACGGCCAGATTATCGCGGCCGTTTCCGCCGGGCGCAGGGTCGAGCTCCGCGGCTTCGGCGTGTTTTCGCCGAAGCGCTTGGCGCCGAAACTGGCCTCGAATCCCAGGGGCGGAAGCAAGATAAGCCTCAAGGACCGGCGCTCGGTCAAGTTCCGCGCCGGCCTTACTTTGAACAAGAAAATCAACAACAAACCGGAATGATACGAAATGATAGGACAGATTTTAAGCTATACCTTGACTGCGGCGCTGTTCGTGCTGCTGCTGGTCTTCGGGGTGCAGAACGCCCAGCCGATGGCCTTGCGGTTCTATGCGTACAGGCTGACTGTGCCGACATACCTCTTCGCGATCTCCGCGCTGTTTCTCGGCTTCGTCGCCGGGACCGTCGGGCGGAGGGTGTTCGGGAAATAATCCGGCCGTAGTTTCGAAGGAAGGGTTGACATGAATTGGATCAAGGACGTCCTGCGTCCGAAAATCAAAACGCTTTTCTCCCGGATTCGCGACGTGCCGGAACAGCTGTGGATGCCGTGTCCGAAGTGCGCGACGCTCATGTACCGCAAGGACATGATAAAGCACCTGAACGTGTGCCAGAAATGCGGGCACCACCTGCCCCTGGCCATAGACGACAGGATGAAAAGCCTGTTCGACGGCCAGTTCGAATACCTGAAGCTCTCGTCCGTGACGGACGACCCGCTGCATTTCAAGGACTTGGTGAAATATTCGGACAAGCTTAGGCAAACGCGCGAGAAGACGGGGCTCGAGGACGCGGTGAAGGTCGCCGTCGGCAAGATAGGCGGCGTGAAGGCCGTAGTCGCCGTCATGAGCTTCGAGTTTTTCGGCGGTTCCATGGGCCGCTATGTGGGCGAGGCCGTGCTGGACGCCGCCCGGCGCGCGGTGAAGGACGGCTCGCCGATGGTGGCGGTCACGGCGTCCGGCGGGGCGCGGATGCAAGAGGGCATACTGTCGCTTATGCAGATGGCGCGCACGACCATCGCGGCGGGCATGCTCAGGGACGCCCGCCTGCCCTACATAGTGGTGCATACGAACCCGACCATGGGCGGCGTGTCGGCCAGCTTCGCCATGCTCGGCGACGTGCATGTGGCCGAGCAGGGCGCGACCATAGGATTCGCCGGCCGGCGCGTGATAGAGAGCTCGATCAGGCACAAGCTTCCGCCGGAGTTCCAGACCGCGGAATACGTCCAGGAGCAGGGCGCCGTGGACATAGTCTTGCACCGCCGCGACCTCAAGGACGTGCTGGAGAACATGCTCCAGATCCTCATGGCTAACCGGGAGGCGGGGAAAAAATGACATCGTATCTGGAATTCGAAAAGCCGCTAAAGGACATAGACGCCAAGATAGCCGAGCTTAGGTCCGACAGGAAGGTCGACAACTCGGACAAGATAGCCCGCCTGGAGGCCAAGAAGAAGTCGGAGATAAAGCTGCTGTATTCCGATCTGTCCGACTGGGACCGCGTGGAGATCGCGCGCCATCCGGAGCGTCCGCACACGGTCGATTACATAAGCTCTATGGTGGACTGTTTCGTCGAGCTGTGCGGCGATCGCATGTTCGCCGACGACCAGTCGATAGTCGGCGGCCTGGGCTATATCGGCGAAGAGCCGGTGGTGGTTATAGGCGAGGAAAAGGGCGGCGACACGGACGAGCGGATAAAGCACAACTTCGGCTCGCCGAAGCCCGAGGGGTACAGGAAGGCCGTCCGCCTTATGGACATGGCCGACAGGTTCGGCCTGCCGGTCGTCATGCTGGTCGACACGGCCGGCGCGTTTCCCGGCGCGGATTCCGAGGCCAGGGGCATATCCCAGGCCATAGCCGCGTCCATACGCAGATGCCTCGACCTGTCAGTGCCGACCGTAAGCGTCGTCATCGGCGAGGGCGGCTCGGGCGGCGCCATAGCGCTGGCCGTCGCGAACGAGGTCCTCATGCTCGAGAATTCGATCTATTCCGTCATATCGCCCGAGGGGTGCGCCGCCATCTTGTGGAAGGACGCGAAGTACAAGCAGGACGCGGCCGAGACCCTGAAGCTCACGGCCCCTGCCCTGAAAAAGCTGGGGGTCATAGACGCCGTCATACCGGAGCCGGTCGGGGGCGCGCACAGGCACAGGGACGAGGCCGTGGCGGCGGTTAAGGCCGCCGTGTTGAAATTCCTGGCGAAATTCAAGAAGAAGTCGCCGGGCGAGATCCGCGACCACCGCATAAAGAAGTTCGAAGACATGGCGAAATGAAGGAATCCCCGGCCGGCGGAAAATGTTTCACGTGAAACAATAGTAGAACATATTTTTGCATTCCTGATTCCCGCGTGGCCGAAATTCCGCCTTTGCCGCAGGATTTCGCAAAAAGCGTTCCCCGCGCGGGAAAAGGCGGGCGATAAAAAATTACCTGTTGCAGAACGACAAGCCCGCATATGTCCTATCGTTGCGGGTCATTTTTTATCTTAAATTCTATGGCCGCCTTATGTCGCGACTTATGATTTTTGCTTGAAAAACCCGGCTTTTTCAAGAAGACGATACGGGTACCCGCGATAATCTTGCTCTCCGGTCTTTGCGCCAAGTCTTTGGAGTTGGTCGACAAGGTTGCGCGCAACCGCTTCTTTATCTTCCCCCGCGCCATTGAATTCCGCCTCTATGAACGAACCAAGCCCCTCTATTACATCGACTGAAATTTCGGAATCTTCAAATTGGAACGATTTTCTCGTTTTATCTACGACGATAAGTTGTTTGAAGTCCAATGCGGCAAGAATAGCCTTTACATCGGATGGCGATGTGATTTTACTTTCGTACTCATTGCAATAGGTGGACTTTTCGGCCTGGCGAGGTTGCCAAAGCTTGTAGTTAATGCTCGCCTTTCCGTCTTCCTCCCGGACACGAAGCCATTCATCCACAATGTGCGTTGCGAAAAAATCGCGATGCGGCGCGTTGTACTAAGTATCTATCTGCCTGCTTTCCTTTAATGGTTCTGCGGCCTTGGCAAGTTCGGCCAAGATCTCATCTTTATTATAAAGCGGGAATTTTACTTCTATTTCAATATTGTTATGTGCCATACGAACCTCCTTTTACTTTTTGAAGTATAAACATAGTTTTTCCAAAAAAATAAAGACAATAAAAATCCCCTCCGGCGGAGGGGATTTGCATAAGCGCGCACGCCGTGCTGGCGGCGAATCAGGATTCCGCAATCGCCTCCACCGGGCAGTTTTCCGCGCATTGTGCGCATGAGACGCACTTGTCCGGGTCTATCGTGTACGCGCCGTCCTTGAATATCGCGGCGCCTACGGGGCATATGGAAGCGCACTGGCCGCACGCTATGCACACATCCTTGTTTATCTGGTACGCCATATCGTTATCTCCTGCTGCTGTTGAGTATTCTCAGAAGGTGGATGAATATGTTGAGGAACGACAGGTAAAGGTTCAGGGCGCATATCACGGCGATGCTGTCCGATTCCTCGCTTGTTCCGCCCATGGCGGAATATATGCGCTTTATCATCTGCATATCGTATGCGATAAGGCCGGTGAACACGGCGACCACCAGGTACGAGAACCATATTCCGACCGGGAACCAGATGCTGGCGATCGACACTATGAGGAGCCCCCACACCGCCATGACTAGTATCGAGCCCATCTTGGTCAGGTCGGTATCCGTGACATATCCGTACAGCGACATGGTGCCGAATATTATGGAGGTCAGGAGGAATGCCGTGAACGCGTTGTGCACTCCGGCGAACAGTATCCACAGGCTGAGCGAGGCTCCCTCGAGCGCCGCCACGCTGAACAGCAGCACCTTGGACGACGTCGCGCTCAGGTTGCGCATGAACAAGATTAGGGCCAGCGGCCCGAACGCTATGGCCCACCCGATTGGCGAGAACCCGCCGGACTGGGATATCAGGGCCTCGAAGAATCCGGTGCGGATTGTCGCATACGATACGATGGCGGTTATCGCCATGGACAGGCCCATGTACGAAAACACTTTCCTTACATAGGCTTTAAGGCCGGATTCCCAGCTTTTTGCGCGTATTTGCGTTGCCATTTAAGACTCCTTTGTTTGTTTTACGATTCGGATTATATACCATCGCCCCCTGCATTGCAAGGATAACCGGAATAGCTTGCCGGCCCCTCTGAATTGTGATATAATGCCTTCAGGAGGGACTATGGAGAAAAAGCTCCTGAACGGCATAATTCAAGGGGATTGCGTGGTCGAGATGAAGGCCATGGCGCCCCGTTCGGTGGACATGGTGTTCGCCGATCCGCCTTATAACCTGCAGATACAGGGCAAGAATCTGTCGCGTCCGGACAATTCGCACGTAAGCCCGGTCGACGACTATTGGGACAAGTTCGCTTCTATGACAGAGTACGACGACTTCACGTTCAAGTGGCTGCGCGAGGCCAGGCGCGTCCTGAAGAACGACGGGACCATATGGATAATCGGGTCGTACCACAACATATACCGCGTAGGCTCGATACTGCAGAACTTCGGGTTCTGGATTTTGAACGACATAGTGTGGATAAAGAACAATCCCATGCCGAACTTCCGCGGCACGCGCTTCACGAACGCGCACGAGACCCTGCTGTGGTGCGCGAAGTCCAAGGACGCGAGGTACACGTTCAACTACGAGGCCATGAAGGCCCTCAACGACGGGCTCCAAGCCCGGTCGGACTGGGGACTGCCCATATGCACGGGGAACGAGAGGATAAGGGACGGGGAAGGCGGGAAGGTGCATTCGACGCAAAAGCCGGAAAGCCTGCTCTACCGCGTCATAATGGCCTCCACCAAGCCGGGCGACACGGTGCTCGACCCGTTCTTCGGTTCCGGCACCACCGGGGCCGTCGCGAAGAAGCTCGGCCGCAATTTCATCGGCATAGAAAAGGACGCGAGATACGTCCGCGCGGCCAAAAGGCGCATAGACGCGGTGCGGCCGCTCGAAACGTTCGAGGTGACGGAGAAAAGGATCCAGCCGCGGGTGCCGTTCGGCGCGCTGGTCGAGGCCGGGATTCTTTCCGCCGGCGAGATTCTCGTCGACGCGAAGGGCCGTACCGCGAGGATTCTCGCGGACGGGAGCCTGAGGTCGGGCGACATGCGCGGATCCATACACCAGGTCGGCGCCATGCTGGCCAAGACGCCCAGCTGCAACGGCTGGATGTACTGGCGCCTGGAAAGCGGCAGGGTCATAGACGAGCTCAGGCAGGAATTCGCCAAGGAAGGCGCCGGGGATTTGGGCTCATGATCGCGCCGAAGTTCCAATCCGGGCTCTAGGGCGCGCGATACGGTGAGGCTCAAGGCCGGGCTTGAGAGGTTCAAACGAGGCGAGAGGCGAATTCCTCCGCGCTGAACCGGTGCAGGTCGTCCGCGCCCTCCCCGTCCGAAACGAAATATATCGGTTTTTTGTATTTCCAGGCCAGGCTGGCTATGAATCCGCCCTTGGCCGTTCCTTCCGTCTTCGTTATGGCCAGCCCGTCGATTTTCATGGCCGCGCCGAACGTTTCCATCTGCGAGAGCGAGTTCTGCCCCGCCGATCCGTCCAGGACCAGGACGGTCGTATTCGGGGCGCCTTCGCGCACCTTGCCTATAGTCCTGATGATTTTGCCGAGCTCGTCCATAAGGCCGCTGTTGTTGCCCAGCCGCCCCGCGGTGTCGAACATCACTATGTCGTAGTCCGCGCCCGCGGCCATGCCGTCGTACGCCAGGGCCGAGGGCGGGGTTCCCGGCCGCGACATTATGTCGGCGCCGGATCGCGCCGCCCATTCGGCGAGCTG
>JAITSG010000090.1 GCA_031288035.1 Rickettsiales bacterium
GGAATCGAGGGACAAGGGGCTTTCGAGCCTCGGATTGAAGCGGTAAAGCTCCCAATGCCCGGATTCTACCGCGGCTTTCGACTGCGCCGGGCCGTGGGCAAGATCTATGCCGTGCGCTATGCAGGGGCTGTATGCGATTATTATGGACGGGCCGTCGAACGCCTCGGCCTCCCGCATGGCCTTTATGGCCTGGGCCTCGTTCGCGCCCATGGCGATTTTCGCCACGTATGCGTTCATGGACATCATGGCGATAAGGCCGAGGTCTTTCTTGGCCATGCCCTTGCCGGCGCTTGCGAACTTCGCGCTTGCGCCCCTGGGCGTGGATTTTGAGGCCTGGCCGCCGGTGTTGGAATACACCTCGGTGTCTAGCACGAGTACGTTCACGTTCTCGCCGCCGGCGAGAACGTGGTCCAGCCCGCCGTAGCCTATGTCGTACGCCCATCCGTCGCCGCCTATTATCCATATGGACTTCTTGATGAGGAAGTCGGCGAGGAGTTTCAGCTCCCTGTCCTTTGTCCAGGATTTGAGCTTTTCGATTCTCGCGCGCTGGGTTTCTATGTCCGCCTCTGTTGCCTGCGGCGCGCCGAGTATTTCGTCCGCGCCCGGATAGCCGGATTTCGAAAGGAGCGCGCGCGCGCGTTCGGCCTGGCGCCTGGCGCTGACTGCCTGGCCGTATCCGTATTCCGCGTTGTCCTCGAAGAGCGAGTTGCTCCACGCCGGCCCCATGCCGCGGGCGCTTTTAGCGTACGGCGTGGTGGGCAGGTTGCCGCCGTAGATGGAGCTGCACCCCGTCGCGTTGGCTATCATCATGCGCTCTCCGAACAGCTGGGTCGCGAGGCGTATGTACCCGGCCTCGCCGCATCCGGCGCACGCGCCCGAGAATTCAAACAGCGGCTCCATCAGGGACACGTGCTTGACCGTGGAGGGGTTGAATGTTTCACGTGAAACATTTATGGAACATTCTAAGGCCCCGTGCTCGTCCGGGGCGTTTTGCTCCATTGAGAGGGCCTGCACGGGGCACGCGGTGGCGCAAAGCGTGCAGCCGGTGCAGTCCTTTGGGCTTACGGCCACTATATAGTTCAGGCCTTCGCCTAGCTCCTTGGTCTTCATAGGGACGCCTATTGCGTCCCTGGTGGCCTTGGTGCGTATGGCGGCGTGCGGGCATATGAACGCGCATTTTCCGCATTGTATGCATTTGGCCGGGTCCCATTTCGGGGCGAGATCGGATATGCCGCGCTTTTCATAGCGCGCGGTTCCGCTGGGGAAGGTTCCGTCGGCTACGCTGGCGAAGGCGGATACCGGAAGGTCGTTTCCGCGTCCGGCTATTATTTCGGCGGTAAGGTTCCGGACGAATTCCGTGGCGTCTGCCGCGACCGGCGAAGGCATGGGGCTTCCGCTCGCCTCGCCGGCCTTCAGCTCGTGTATGTTGGCTATCGCTGCGTCCACGGCCTTGAAGTTCATTTCGACCACTTCCGGCCCTTTTTTCGCGTACGTTTTTTCTATGGCCTTCTTGATTGCGGCGGCTGCCTTGTCCGGGGGTATTATGCCGGCCAGGTGGAAGAACGCGGTCTGCATTATCGTGTTTATGCGCCGGCCCATGCCGGAGGAGCGCGCGACCTGCCCTGCGTTTATGTAAAATACCCGGAGTTTTTTGGCGATTATCCTGTTTTGGGCCTCGCGGGGCAGGGCGCCCCACAGCTTGTCCTCCCTGAAGGGCGAGTTGATGAGCAGCGCGCCGCCGTCCTTCGCGTTTGCTAGCACGTCGAGGGTATAAAACAGCGGGAAGTGGTGCACGGCTATGAAGTCCGCGCGGCTTACCAGGTATGGCGCGCGTATGGGCTTGTCCGAGAACCTAAGGTGCGATATGGTTGTGCCGCCGGACTTTTTGGAATCGTATTCGAAATACGCCTGGCCGTATTTTCCGGCTTCGCCCGTGATTATTTTTATCGAGTTTTTGTTGGCTCCCACCGTGCCGTCCGAGCCAAGTCCGTAGAACAGGGCCTCTGTTCCGTCGGACTTTATCGCAAATCCGTTGTCATAGTTAAGCGACAGGAGCGTTTCGTCGTCGTTTATGCCGACCGTGAATTCGCGCTTTGGCGAAGGCTTGGCGAGCTCGTCGTACACGGCCTTTGCCATGGCGGGCGTGAATTCCTTGCTGGAAAGGCCGTAGCGTCCTCCTATTATCTCCATGCCGCGGCCGCAAAGCGCGTTCACGGCGTCGAGGAACAGGGGCTCCCTCGCGCCGGCTTCCTTCGTGCGGTCCAGGACGGCGATTTTTTTCGCCGACGGGGGCATGGCTTTTGCGAGCGTTTCGGAGGGGAACGGGCGGTACAGGCGGATTTTTATAAGGCCGGCGCCGGGAATCTGGCGCAAGCTTTCCTCTATCGTTTCGCACGCGCTGCCCATCGCGATTATTATGCGCTCCGCGTCCCTCGGGCCCACGTATTCGACCGGCGCGTATTTGCGGCCGGTGAACGAGCCGAGCTTGTCCATCTGCTCGCGCGCTATGCGCTCGACCTTCGCGTAATAGGGGTTGGCCGCCTCCGCCGCTTGGAAATACACGTCCGGGTTCTGGGCCGTGCCGCGGATGCTCGGCCGTTCTGGCACAAGGGCGCGCCCGCGAAATTCCGCGATTCGTTCGTCGCTTATCATCTTGCGCATTGTTTCGTCGTCTATGCGCGAGAGCATGTTTATCTCGTGGCTGGTCCTGAATCCGTCGAAGAAGTGCAGGAACGGCACGCGGGATTCGAGGGCCGCGGCGTGGGCGACGAGCGCGAGGTCGTGCGCCTCCTGCGCCGAGTTGGAGGCGAGCATTGCGAACCCGGTCTGGCGGCATCCCATGACGTCGCTGTGGTCGCCGAATATGGACAGCGCGTGCCTGGCGACCGTGCGGGCCGACACGTGCATGGCCAGGGGCAGGAGCTCGCCCGCTATCTTGTACATGTTGGGGATCATGAGGAGCAGTCCCTGCGAGGCCGTGAACGTGGTGGCGAGCGTTCCGGCGTTGAGTGCGCCGTGCACCGCGGCGATTGCGCCGCCTTCGGACTGCATTTCGGTCACCTGCGGTATTTCGCCCCATATGTTGGGCTTCCCGGCCGCGCTCCACGCCTCGTAGCTTTCGGCCATGGGCGACGAAGGGGTTATGGGGTATATGATGGCCTGCGTGGTGGCGCGGTAAGCTATGTCGGCGGCGGCCTCGTTCGCGTCCATTATCCTAAGGTTGTCTGCCATTGTATGCCTTTCGTTTCTGGTCGGGGGATAATACCAGAAGGCGAAGGATAAGTCAAGGGCTAGCGGGTCTTGAGGCTTTGCGTTATCTGGTCCAGAAGCGCGGCCTTGTCCTTGGACAGGGCTATGCCGCCCCTGCGGCTGTACTCGTAGCATTCGGCTATTTCCGACAGGATTAGGCCGCGGGAAAGCGGGTGATCCATCCAACGTTCTCTGTCCGCGAAGGCTTCTAAGGGCGGGATGCTGGCGACATACGGCGCGGCCTCCGCCTTGGTGCAAGAGGGCAGGACCGCCCGGGCCGAGCCCAGGGCGCGCAGCGCGTTCTCCGCGGTAGTCACTATGACCAGGCTCAAGACGTCCTTGTAGTGCCCCAAGTCGTATGAAAGGCTGAAATTCTCGTAGGTGTTGGTCGACTCGGCTTCCAGCCTTGCGGGAATCCTATCGAACCTCGGAATCGCATGCGTCAGCGCGGCCTTTATAAGATAGGCCTCGGGGAGCTTGAACATCTCGCCCTTTTTGGCGTACGGCCAGCCTCCCATATACAGGTTTTCGACCAGCATGGCCTCATGTTTGTTTTCCGGCTGGGAGTATCTCGGGTTGATTCCGCCGCTGATTATATATGCCCGCGCCTTGCCCATGCCGCATATCTTCTCGGCGAGCGCCGGGATGAACGCCAGGTTGCCCAGTATCTGCACGTCCCGGCCCTCGGCGCTCTCGGCCTTCGGTATCTCATAGTCGTATATGAATTCCGTTATGTCGCGTATCTGCCTTTCCGAAAGGTCTAGGTCGTATGCGGTCTTGTCTGTCATGGCGTGATCCTGGGTTGGATTATGTTTGACAAAATATATATTATGACAATTTGAAGGTCAAGGATTATTCCGCGTTCCGTCGCTCCTTGCGCGGCCGGTCGTTTTTTGGTATAATCGCGATATGAGGAAGCTTCTTTGCATGATGTTCGCCCTGCCTGCAGCCGCGTTTGCCGCCGAGGGGCGGTACTCGGGCGAGCCCCTGCCGCGCTTCGCGTCGATTCGCCATGTTCCGGCGGCGGTGAGGGTCGGGCCGGACTTGAAGTATCCGGTGAAGTATTCTTATTCAAACTCCGCGCGCGGGGCGCCGGTGAAGGTCGACAACGAATATTACGGCTGGTGCCGGATAGTCGACATGGACGGCGACAAGGGCTGGGTCTTGCGCGCGTCGCTGGGCCCGCATTCGAGCGTGGTTACGATCGGCGCTTCCGTGATGCTTGCCGGGCCGGGCGGGGGCGCGGCCGTGGTGGCCAGGCTCGCTCCCGGCGTGATCATGGCGCTCGAGGGATGCTCCGGCGGCTTTTGCCGGGTGAAGGCCGCCTTCGGGGGAAGCGTTTATTCCGGATACGTGAAGGCCGCGGATCTTTTCGGATCGTCGGAAAAATAAATCCCCTTGATTTTTGCGTTTGCCGGGCAATATAATAGTCGCGAATAACTAAGGAGATGTAAATGCAGCTGACCATGTCTAAGGCCAACCTTGCGAAGACCTTGTCCCACCTGTACAGGATAGTCGAGAAGAAGTCCACGATACCCGTGCTTTCTAACGTGAAGGTGGAGGCGGACAAGTCCGTGCGCTTCACGGCGACCAACACGGACTTGGAGATAGTCGATCTGGCCGAGGCGGATGTTTCCGCGCCCGGCGCCATCACGCTTCCCGTGCACGTCATGTACGACATAGTGAGAAAGCTGCCTGAGGGCGGCATCGACGTGAAGACTTCGGCCGACGGCTCCCAGATCACGATAAGGGCGGGCTCGGCCGAGTTCAAGCTTCCGACCCTACCTGCCGAGGATTTTCCCGTGATGGTGAGCGGGTCCATGCCGTTCAAGTTTTCTATGGAGCACGACTCGCTCGTCCGCCTGATCGACCGCACGAAGTTCGCCGTTTCGACCGAGGAGACGCGCTTTTTCCTCAACGGCATATTCCTGCACACCGTCGACGTCAAGGGTTCCGAGATACTGCGCGCGGTGGCGACCGACGGGCACCGCCTGGCGCGGCTCGACACTCCCGCGCCGGCCGACGCCAAGGGCATGCCGGGCATAATAATACCCAGGAAGGTCGTGGTAGAGCTCCGCTCGCTCCTGGACGACACGTCCGAGGACATAGGGATAGAGGTGTCGGAGACCAAGGCGAGGTTCAGCTTCGGCTCCACCACGCTTACCAGCAAGCTTATCGACGGCAAGTTTCCGGATTACGAAAAGGTTATCCCGACCGCGAACGACAAGTCGCTCGAGGTGGACTGCAAGCTGTTCGCCGAGGCCGTGGACCGCGTGTCGTCCGTATCCTACGAGAAGTCGCGCGCGATAAAGCTCGCGCTCTCTAAGAACAAGCTCACGCTCCTGGCCTCCACTCCGGATTCCGGAAGCGCGATGGAGGAGCTAGAGGCGTCCTACGGGAGCGAGAGCATGGAGATAGGCTTCAACTCCCGCTATCTTCTGGACATAGCGGGCCAGATAGAGGGCAAGTTCATGAAGTTCATGATTTCGGATTCGTCCAGCCCCGCGATAATAACCGAGCTCGCCGATTCCCAGGCCGTCTACGTCCTCATGCCCATGAGGATCTGATGCCGTCGTGGGGCGACGAGGTCCAAGGCGTTAAAAGGGCGAGGCCGCGCCCCGACGTTCGCCGCATCCGTCCTTTGTCCGGCGTGTCCGCTTCCGCGAAAACGGCGGGGACCCGGCTGGATTTGCATGGTTTGACCTTGGACGAGGCCTATTCGGCCTTTGTTTCGTTCGTCCGCGAGAACGCCGGCGCGGGCCGCCGCGCGCTGGCTGTCGTAACCGGCCGCGGCGACCCTGCGAAGGGCACCGGAGCCATAAGGCGCGAGTTTCCCGCGTGGTGCGGGCGGCTGGGCGGCATGATATCGTCGTATTCTCCGGCCGGCGCCGGCGCGTTCGAGATCCGGCTTAGGAAACCATGATCGCCGTTGCCGAAGCGAGATTGCGCCGATAAGCCGCGCTGTCCATTGCCGCGCAAAAATACCGGCGCGTTCGTTTCGGGTTGCAAAAGCCGGGCGCTTCCTGTATCATCCTTGAGCGGAAATGAGCTATTCGGCGAAAGATATAGAAGTCCTGGAAGGGCTGGAGCCGGTCAGGCTGCGCCCCGGAATGTACATAGGCGGCGTGGACGCGGCGGCGCTTCATCACCTTGCGAGCGAGATAATCGACAACTCCATGGACGAGGTCGTGGCCGGCTTCGCGCGCGAAATCACGGTCGAGCTCAAGCCCGGGAACGCCATATCGATACTCGACGACGGCCGCGGAATCCCGGTGGACAGGCATCCGAAATTCCCGGACAAGTCCGCGCTCGAGGTCATAATGACCACTCTTCATTCCGGCGGCAAGTTCAGCGACAAGACCTACCAGACTTCCGGCGGCCTGCACGGCGTGGGGTCGTCGGTGGTCAACGCGCTTTCCAGCTCCATGACGGTCGAGGTCATGCGCGACGGCAAGGTCTACCGCCAGTCCTATTCCCGCGGCAAGCCCGTGACAGGCCTTGAGACTATAGGTAGGAGCAAGCTTGCCGGCACAAGAGTGGAGTTCACGCCGGACGAGCAGATATTTGGCAAGGGCAACGTTTTCAAGCCCCTTAAGCTCTACCGTATGATACGGTCGAAGGCGTTCCTTTTCAAGGGCGTGGTCATGCATTGGAAATGTTCGGCGGATATTGCCGACGAATCGGTTCCGGCCGAGGACACGCTGGTATTTCCGAACGGCATCGCGGACTTTCTGTCCGAATCGATAAAGGACAGGCCGCGGGTCATAGGCGACGCGTTTTATATAGACGCGCCGCTGGCCGAGGAGAAGGGGCGCGTGGAGATAGCGATGGCGTGGGTCGACACCGCGCGCGAGGAGGGGAATACGTCGGGCTTCATGAACAGCTACACCAACACCATACCTACGCCGGAGGGCGGCACGCACGAGCAGGGGCTCAAGTCCGCGATAACGCGCAGCCTCAGGGCCTTCGCCGACATGGCGGGCAACAAGAAGTATGCGGGCGTCCTTACCGAGGACGTGTTCGACGACGCGGCGTGCGTTCTCTCGCTGTTTTACAAGAATCCGCAGTTTCAGGGCCAGACCAAGGAGAAGTTCAGCTCGGCCGAGGCCGCGCGGCTGGTTGACGGCGCGGTCAAGAGCCGGTTCGACTTCTTCCTGACCTCGAATCCCGTGCGGGCGAACCAGCTCCTCGACTATATAACCGAAAAGGCCGAGGCGAGGCTCAAGCTGAAGAAGATAAAGGAAACCATCCGCAAGACGCCGACCAAGAAGCTACGGCTTCCGGGCAAGCTCGCCGACTGTTCTAGCCGCGACAGGAAGGGCACCGAGATATTCATAGTCGAGGGAGATTCCGCCGGCGGCAGCGCGAAGCAGGCCCGCAACCGCGCGACGCAGGCGATACTTCCGCTCAGGGGCAAGATACTCAACGTCGCCTCGGCCACGAGCGAAAGGCTCTCTGCCAACAAGGAGATACAGGACATAACCGAAGCCATAGGCTCGGGCGTCGGGGAGGCCTACAGCGAGGACAAGCTCAGGTACGAAAAGGTAATAATCATGACCGACGCGGACGTGGACGGCGCGCACATAGCCTCGCTCCTGATGACCTTCTTCTTCGAGCAGATGCCGGGGCTGATAGAGGGCGGCCACCTCTATCTCGCCATGCCCCCGCTTTACAAGGTGACCGACGGCAAGGCGGCCGAGTATGCCATGGACGACGACGAGAAGGACAGGATAATAGCCAAGAAATTCGGCTCGAAAAAAGTGGAGATAAGCCGGTTCAAGGGGCTTGGCGAAATGATGCCGGAACAGCTAAAGGAAACCACGATGAACCCGGCGACGCGCACCCTCCTTCGCATAGAAATCCCCGGGCATACAGAGGAAGGCGGCGAAGACCTCAAGCGCACGCGCGAGCTCATGTCCAACCTCATGGGCAAGAATCCGGAATTCAGGTTCCGTTTCATCCAGGAGGGGGCCAGGTTCGCGAGGAATCTGGACATATGAGATGGATGCGGCGATACCGAAAATATTCGACTTCATCAAGGCCGTCAACGCGCTGAAGTTCGAGATGCGTTATGGCGACGACGCCCCCGACATGGCGGGCCGGCGCGATTCTGTCGCCGCGCATTCGTGGCGGATGTGCCTCCTGGTCCAGCTTCTCGGCGACGCGCTGAAAGACGAGCTTCGCATAGACGTGCCCAAGGCCGTCAGGCTTGCCCTGGTGCACGACATACCAGAGGCCGTGGTAGGCGACGTTTCGTTCGACAAGGTTTATTACGGCGGCGCGAGCCTGTGCGGCAAGAAGGAATCGGAGCAAAGGGGCATGAGGGAGATCTGCGCCTTTCTGCCCGAGCCCGTGTCCGGCGAGGTATATTCGCTTTGGGAGGAGTACGAGGCCGCGCAGACCGACGAGGCCCGCTTCGTCAAGATATGCGACAAGCTGGAAGCCGCGTATCAGTCCATGTTCATAGGCTTGGGCGACGGGAGGAAGGGCCTTCTTCCCGAAGCCTCGATACTCCATTCGAACAAAGGCTACGGATGGTTTCCCGCCATGGACGAAGCCATACGCTTCGTGCGCGGCGAATTCAAGAGACATTGCGAGGAAAACGGCGTGGAATGGAAGGACGAATACGAACTTACGCCTTGATGTCCCGGATTCCGGGCGGCATTGCGGAAAGGATAATCTTTTTGTTTTACTTTTCTTAATTTCTGGTTATTTTTATAAATAGTTTAAACTTTATCTTTTGGTTTAACGGAGCGTAGCAAAATGGAAAATTTCCCGGAAATATTGAAAGGCGGAGCGCTGGAGCTGCGGCGCCTGCCCGTGACGTTTGAAAACGCAAAGAGGGTGTTCGACATCGTGGACAGGAACCGCGAGCACCTCGGGCGCTGGCTTACATGGGTGGACAGGATCAAGACGGCGGAGGACGAATACGACGGCCTGAAATGCGTGTCGGCCAACGAATGGAACTATTTTATTTTCGACGGCGAAAGGCTGGCCGGCAGCGCCGGCTTCGGCGACAGGGACGAGAAAACGAAATCCCTTGAAATCGGATACTGGCTGGACAAAGAGTCGACCGGGAAAGGCATAATGACGCGCGCCGTGGGAATGCTGGAAAACGCGGCGTTTTCCGCCGGTTGGAACCTGATCCGGATTCGTTGCGACGCATTGAACGCTGCCAGCCAGAACGTGCCGAAAAGGCTAGGCT
>JAITSG010000045.1 GCA_031288035.1 Rickettsiales bacterium
ACAATCGTGTCGGCCGTCGCCAATACGGATGAGATACGCTCTGACGAAAGCAAAGAAGGGCAGCGGAAGGAAAAGGGCCTTAACCTAGCGGCAAACATCATGGCTGGCGTGACCACCGCGGCCTCGCTGGCGTCGACGATACTCGGCGCCGTTTCCATAGCCGAGCTGGACAAATCCGCCGAGGCCGCGAAAAGGTGCGCAAAGGCGGTGGAGAAAAACATAGGCTTGCTTTTAGGTTTGCTTTGAAGCTGTCCTAAAGATATAACCGCCCAAAAAACCTGTTGACTTCGGCGGGCCGCGGGGATAAAATCCTCCCGCTTGATTTTGTACGCACGAATCACGAAACAAACAAAGGACAATAAATGCCGACCATAAACCAGCTTATCCGCAAGCCGAGGAAGGACAAGACGATAAAATCCAAAGTCCCGGCCATGAAGGAAAACCCGCAGAAGCGCGGCGTGTGCACCCGTGTCTATACCACTACTCCGAAAAAACCGAACTCGGCCCTCAGGAAGGTCGCACGCGTGAAGCTGGTCAACGGCTTCGAGGTGACCGCCTATATCCCCGGCGTGGGCCACAACCTCCAGGAGCACTCGGTCGTGATGATACGCGGCGGGCGCGTCAAGGACCTGCCCGGCGTGCGGTACCACATAATCCGTGGCGTGCTGGACACGCAGGGCGTGGCCAACAGGAAGCAGGCAAGATCGCTCTACGGCGCGAAGAGACCGAAATAACACGCATACAACCCAACTGTAATTGAAGATGCCCGCCCGGCGGCAGGGCAGCCATAAAAGGAGTAAATTATGTCAAGAAGGAAAACCGCCAAAAAGCGAACCATAAACCCGGACCCAAAGTACGGCAGCGTCCTGGTCACGAAATTCTCGAACAAGCTCATGCTGGACGGCAAGCGCACCGTCGCCAACGCGATAATGTACGGCGCCCTCGAGATACTCAAGGAAAAAACCAAGAAGGACGAGCTGGAGCAGTTCGTGGAGATAGTCGAAAAGCTCAAACCCGCCCTTGAGGTCCGCTCGCGCCGCGTGGGCGGGGCAACGTACCAGGTGCCGACCGAAGTCGGCGCCGTGCGGCGCGAGGCCCTCGCCATCCGCTGGATAATAGAGGCGGCCAGGAAGCGCGGCGAAAAGACCATGGACGCAAGGCTCGCCGGCGAATTTTTGGACATACTGTCCGGAAACGGCGCCGCGCTCAAGAAAAAATCCGACGTCCACAAAATGGCCGAGGCCAACAAGGCCTTCGCCCACTTCAGATGGTAATAGCAAGAAGAGGAGCCTCAAAATGAAAGTCGTCTTGACAGGAGTAGATCCGTTTTTCCCCATAATCGGATATTCCGAACCCAAGAAAATAACCGGCATACGCGCGAAGGTGTCCGCGTGGTCCGCCGATACCGAGAAAACCTTGCTGTCCTCCGACGGTTGCGACGATTTAATGGTCGACGTCCAGTACGCCTATAAACTTCCGCCCGTCTATGTCGACATAGACTTGACGGATTCCGACCGCAAGCTGTACGAGGGGAAGGTCCGCGGATACGGCGGCGACAACTATATCCCGAGCGACGCGATGCGCACGTTAGAGAATAAGATATACGGCCGCATAGTCGGCGGCGCCGCGAAGCAAGACATAGCGTTCAAGCATGCCGACCGGCTCCAGATCAGCGTGCGCGAGGTCATAGTCGACAACAACGAGGCCTATGTCATAATGAAGTTTTCCCATTCCAACGCGACCGTCGGGAAAGACGGAAGGAAACCCGTATACACCCGCATCGGGCATTCATCCAGCCACGGGCTGAACCCCACGTTCGAGCACTTGATGCATGAAACACGCGACCTTAAGCTCGGACGCGGCGGAAGATAACGGAAAGAACCGAAAGAAAGAAAATGGCACGCGAAACCAAAATCGACAAATACCGCAACATCGGAATCATGGCCCACATAGACGCGGGCAAGACCACGACGACCGAGCGCATACTTTACTATACCGGAAAGTCGCACAAGATAGGCGAGGTACACGACGGCGCCGCGACCATGGACTGGATGGCGCAGGAGCAGGAGCGCGGAATAACCATAACCTCGGCCGCGACCACATGCTATTGGAGAGGCCACCGCATCAACATAATAGACACCCCGGGGCACGTGGACTTCACGATAGAGGTCGAGCGCAGCCTCCGCGTCCTCGACGGCGCGGTCGCGGTGTTCGAAAGCGTCTCCGGCGTCCAGCCGCAGTCCGAAACCGTGTGGCGCCAGGCCGACAAGTACCGCGTGCCCCGCGTTTGCTTCATCAACAAGATGGACCGCATAGGCGCGGACTACGACCACTGCCTCAAGACCATACGCGAGAAACTCGGCGCCGTGCCGGTATCCCTTACCCTCCCGATCGGCAAGGAGGCCGACTTCAAGGGCATAGTCGACCTTGTCGAGATGAAGGCCATGGTGTGGCACGACGACGACCTCGGCGCCAAATTCGACGTACTCGACATCCCCGCCGACATGAAGGCCGCGGCCGACAGGGCGAGAGCCGAGCTTATAGAGGCCGTGGTGGAATTCGACGACGACGCGATGGCCGCGTACCTAGACGGCAAGGAGCCCGACGTCGGCACCATAAAGAAATGCATCCGCAACGGCACCATAGCCATGAAGATATTCCCCGTGTTCTGCGGCAGCGCGTTCAAGAACAAGGGCGTGCAGTACCTTCTCGACTGCGTCGTGGAATATCTGCCCTCGCCGCTCGACGTCCCGCCGGTCAAGGGCGTAAACCCCAAGAACGACCAGCCGGACGAGCGGCCGTCCGACGACGCCGCGCCGGTCTCCATGCTCGCGTTCAAGATAATGAACGATCCGTTCGTGGGCTCGCTCACCTTCGCGCGCATATACTCCGGATCGCTCGAGGCCGGGTCGTACCTCTATAACTCCGTCAAGGACAGGAAGGAGCGAATCGGGCGCATGATACTCATGCACGCGAACGACCGCACCGATATCAAGGAAGCCTACGCCGGCGACATAATAGCACTGGTCGGACTGAAGGACACGACGACCGGCGATACTCTTTGCGACGAGAACAAGCCCATAATCCTCGAGAAAATGGAGTTCCCGGATCCCGTCATAGAGGTCGCGGTCGAGCCCAAGACCAAGGCGGACGTCGAGAAAATGGCGCTCGCCCTACAGAAGCTCGCCATAGAAGACCCGTCCTTCCGTGTGGCTACGGACGAGGAGAGCGGACAAACCATAATCAAGGGCATGGGCGAGCTGCACCTCGACATCATAGTAGACCGCATGAAGCGCGAGTTCAAGGTAGAGGCCAATATAGGCGCCCCCCAGGTCGCGTACCGCGAAACCATCTCTATAGTCAAGGAGCTCGAATACACACATAAGAAACAGACCGGCGGCTCCGGCCAGTTCGCGAAGATAAAGCTCCGCTACGAGCCCCTCGAGCCCGGTTCCGGCTTCCAGTTCGCGAGCGAGGTCGTGGGCGGCAACGTGCCCAGGGAATACATACCCGCGGTAGAAAAGGGATTCA
>JAITSG010000086.1 GCA_031288035.1 Rickettsiales bacterium
TTTCGACAGGACGCTAATAGCAGATGAGTTCGAGCGCGCGACGGAAGCGGCAGCCTAGACAAGCTGCCTTAGCATCGTGCCGTTTCCGACGTATTCCATGAAGTCCCGGAACATCGGGCAGCTTTGCTTGCTTGCGCAGAAAATGCATCCGCGATAGTCCGCCGGCGCGGAGGCGGCGTGCGAGAAATCCATATCTATCGCCTTGACCACCTCCTCGAAGTCGCCGAGCCAGTCCGGGCGGATATAGCTCAGCACCAGCCGGGCCACGCCGCCATCCCGACCGAACAGGCGGACGGAGATCTCGTCCCTGCCTTCTATAATCCAGCGCCGGCCCAGCCTCCGTCCCTCGGCCACGCATATAGGCGCGTCGGAGGATATGTGGAGCAGCTTCGGCACGGCGCCCAGCGCCTCCTTTACGTCGAGCCGGACCTCGCGGAAGCTCCTCGGATATCCGCTCGGCCGCGTGGAACCCGGCAATATCAGGCTGAAATGCGACGCGCGGGCCGGAGCCTTCGCCGCGTAAGCGGAAATGCCAAGCCTTATTCCGTCGTCGAACCCGTCGGGCAGGAGCAACTTCGCCTTTGGCGCGGCGGGCATCTCCCACGCGGTATCGGACACGCGTCTGGCCCCGGCAATCTTAGCCTCCTCCGGCACGCCGGAGATCTCAAGCATTACGTCCTTTTCACCGGACAGTACCTCGATTGCTATGTCGACGCGGCTCCCGGCCCTGACATAATCCGCCGATATGAACGGCCCGGCCGCCAGCTTGCCCCGCGAAAAATGCACGTTGGCCGCGACCTCGGGCAGACCGGCGCGCGGGAATATCAAAAGGAACTGGAACGACCTTACGCCGTCTTGCGCCTCTATCTTGCTTTCCCGGCTCGCGTTCCACAGGTTGTGCCGGGCCACGCCCTCGGCAAGCGAAACGCCGGAATTCGGGAAATACGCCAGGAACCGCTCCGGCAGCCCGTCCGGGAAACGCAGGCTATTCAGATAAAGCTCCATGTCCCTCCCCCCTCGCGGGAATGGTAGGGCGCGGGAACCTTCATTTCAATAGGAATATAGGCTGGGCCTGGTTTTGGCCGCGCGACACGAGGACGGAGGCGAGGGCGTTGGCTATGCCCACAACGTCCTCGTCGTCGAGAAGGGGCAGGAATTCGGCCTTCGGATTCGCAGCGACGTAGGCGAACCTGGTGTCGGCCCTGCTGCGCGAAACCACAAAGCGGTCCATGTCGGACTGCGACAGCCGGCTTATAGACGGAAGCTTCACCGCGAGCGGGTTGACGGCCCTGCCGTCGCGGTAGATCTCGTAATGCAGGTGCGGGCCGGTAGAAAGCCCGGTCGAGCCCACGAAGCCTATAATCTGGCCCTGGCTCACGCGAGAGCCGACGCCCACCCCGGACTTGAACGCGCTTAGGTGCCCGTAGGCCGTGGAGTAGGTCCCGTTGTGCTTTATCCGTATATATCTGCCGTAATCGCCGCGCCATCCCCGGCTTACCACCACGCCGCTTCCGCCAGCGGGTACCGGCGCGCCGTACGGCGCCGCGAAGTCGACGCCCTGGTGCGCGCGGGAGAAACCGAGTATCGGGTGGCGGCGCATCCCGAATTTCGACGATATGCGCGCGCCGTTTATAGGAGTCTTCTTTATAGTCTTGCTCGCCCCGTCGCCGTTCTCGTTGTAATACGCGACCTGACCGGACGAGTTCTCGAATCGGTAGAGCCTAAGCCTGCCCTTGCGCGCACCCATGTCGAACGACGCGTAGATAAGATCGCCGGGGCCGAGATATTCGCCGTCCGAAGAATACAGCCGCTCGTAGAGGACATCGAACCGGTCGCCGGGATGGACGTCGCGCTCGAAGTCTATGTCGAACGAGAAAATCTCGTAAAACTTGTCTATTATGTTGTACGGAATGCCCTTGGCGGTCGCGGCCTCGATAAGGCTCGTCCCCTTGGAAATCTCTCCGCCGGACACGGCCAGGAGAGAACGCACGCGCCGCTTGTCCTCGCTCACCACGAATCCCCCGTCGTTATGGATCGCGCGGACGGCATAGACGGGAGAGCGGATTATCTCAAGCGAAACCAGCCGGGATTTCAAATCGCCGCCGTCCGAGACATTCGGCACGAATTCGACCTTGAGCCGGTCGGAGCCGGCCTGGAGGTCGCGCATCTTGATAAGGGGCTTCAGACTCTGGCTGACCTCGTGTATGTCGCGGTATTCTATGCCCAGCGAACCAAGCACTGACGCCGCGGTGTCGCCGGGGGAAATGTCGAGCGTAGCGCTCCTGATCCCGGTCATCATCCCGCCGAAAACGGCGTCGAACTGCGCGGAAAGCAGTGGCTTGGCCCCCTTGGACGCCCCGGACGAGTGGGACAGCACGGCCACGGCCGCAATAAAAAAGCCGCACAGGAAAATGGAAAATCTTTTCTTGCGCAAGGCTCCGCGCTTTTCGTAGCGAATAATCATAACGTCCCTATTGTACCATATTCCTTATGCTTTGTAAAATCGATTTTAGGCCGACCTGGCGCGCCGCGGAAAGAAAGGCGGCGAACTCCATGCCGCCAAGCGTCTCTCCGGTATCCATGGCGCGTATCTGCTCCCCGGACTTGCCGTCGAACATGACGCGCAGGACGTACAGGAGCCCGCGCACTATCGCCGCATCGGAGGCGAAGTCGAAGCGGTATACGCCGCCCTCCTCCCTCGCCCTCATCCAGACCTTCGACGCGCAGCCGGGAACCAGATCGCGCTCCTCGCGGTCGAATTCCGGCAGGAGCCGGCCGAGCTCTATCAAATACGCGAACTTGTCCTCCGCAGAGGCGGCAACATCGAAATTGTCCGTTATTTCTTGCAGGTTAGCCATAGTTGTTATATAATTACCCAAGAAAACCGGAAAATGCAAGAGCCAAAATATTTTTTTTGTCGCGGACTTGTTTCGTTCGCCCTGCTGCCTCTGTCGTGGATATGGACGGCGGCGGACTTGGCCCGCCGCCGCATGGCGCGCCCGCACAGGCCCAAGGCCCGCGTGATATGCGTCGGAAACGCCGTGCTTGGCGGCGCTGGCAAGACCCCGATCGCCATAGAAATCGCTAGGACGCTCCTGTCCCTCGGGAAAAAAGTCGCGGTAATCATGCGCGGATACCGCGGGCGCCTGAACGGCCCCCTTATCGTGCGCGCGGAGCATGCCGCCGCGGACGTGGGCGACGAGGCCAAGATGATATCGGAAATCCTGCCCGGAGCCATAGTGGCCATAGGCGCGAACCGCGGGGATGTCGCCCGCCTTGTCGAAAACAGGGTCGACGCGATAGTAATGGACGACGGGCTGCAAAACTATACCATCGCCAAAGACTTTTCCATATGCGTGTTCGACGCGAAGGCCGGAATAGGAAACGGACGCGTGTTCCCGGCCGGGCCTTTGCGCCAGCCTCTGGCGGCCGCCCTTCGCGCTTCGGACGCGCTCGTCGTCATGAACGGACGCCTGCCGCGGCTTCCCGACGCAATAGAGGCGCAAACGGAACCGGATTTCGATTTCGCCCCGTACCGCGGCAAAAAAACCGTGGCCTTCGCCGGCATAGGCAAGCCGGGAAAGTTCTTCGACATGCTTGCCAAAAACGGCGTAAGGCTTGTAAAAACAAAGGCCTTCCCCGATCACCATGCCTATTCGGAACGGGACATCGCCGGGCTTTTCAAGGACGGGCTTCCCGTGCTTACGACGCAAAAGGATTTCGTGAAGCTTCCGCCCGCCGCGCGTGCAAAAGCCGTTCCCGTGCCGATAAGGGTGCGCGGACTGGACGCCCTTTTGCGCAAGATATCGGCCCTTTTAAAAAATATTTGAAAGCATTTGACAAAAATAATAATAACATTATATTTGTGCCTACATTGCCAACAAGCGGCCTAAAAACGCCCGAAAAAAGGAATAAAATGACAAAAGACGGGAAAATATCGCGCGACGCGATAAGCCTTATCACCGACAACGGGACGTACGCCGGCTATACGACCGCCGTGAACTCCATGGCCGCCGCTTACGACCGCGAGGCCGAGGCCGTCGCAATAACCGATATAGACGCCGACGGGAGCAAGCTTAGAACGCGCGAAGGCCTGCTCGCCGCGCCGGCCAACCGCGCAGCGATCGAGGCCATAACCTTTGCCATAAAAGACAACGACGAGGACCGCTGCATAGACATACTGGCCGCCGGGCCCCACGGCCTTAGGTTCGTAATAGACGCATCCATGCACAACCCCTCCATCTATAAGGCCGCGAGCGCGGGAAAGCTCCGCCTGGTCTATACGACCGAACAGTTCTACGACGCCAAGCTTCCATGCTTCCCGGGCAAGGCCGTCATGCTGGTCAACGATTATACGAAAAAACAATATCTCTACGCCAACCCGAGCATTACCGACAGCGTGGAGTTCGTGGCCATGGATTCCATGCCGGCCGAGCCGAAATCCGCCATGGACGCACGCGCGGACAAGTTCATGGAACAAAACCGCGGCGGAGACGGCATGCTGGACGCCGCGAAGCTCATGTCCGAATTCGGCGCGTCGACCGTAGCCTTCATGGGCGGCCAGATGAAGGATGCGGCGGGCAAGCCCATACGCCTGACACCAGAGGCCTGCATAGACTTCGCGAACAGACTCGTAGTAGAATCGGGCGAGGGCAACATAATAGTCGGCACCCACGGGATCAGGACCTTCGCGGACGGCATAATCCCGTTCGACTGCTTCCTGGGCGAGATGGCCATGAAACTGCCCGCCGACCGGAAAGCCGCCCTGTTCGGACGCGAATCGCACATGGTAAACGGCGAGCCCAAGCTTGTCGAAAGATTGTTCGTCCTGGGGGGCAAAAACATGTACAGCCTGGGTTTCTCGGGCGTGCCGTACAACGCGCTGCTCCGACACGCGGTCGAAAAGGGGATGGACGCCGTATATACCGCCGACCAGGCCCTAGGCGCAAAAGAATTCGAACGCCAGGGCGGCGACCCGGCCAGGTTCAGGTACGATTTCTGGCCCGTGAATTCTGCGGCGACAGAGCTGGCCAGCCGCGCGGTCATGGGTAAGATAGCCGCCGGCGAAAAAGTCCTGGATTCCGCCGAGGCCCTGGCCGAATACGAAATGCGCAGGAAGTATGAAACGGCCCGCATACGCGCGCCGAACGGCCGCGAACGCGCCCTTTGAATTTCCGCCTGGACGCCCTCAGGCGGATTTTCCGCCTTGCATTTCCCCGCGGCCGGGGATATAATCTTGATCGTACCCGAGAAGGTGCCGGACTTTAAGAAGCCCGTAGTATGACATAAAAATACATCAGTACACTCCCGCCGGGGGAGTCTTTGGCGTATGTTCAGGGAGAAATCCTAAAGGCCAGAGAAGTTGTATCATACTACAATTTCTTAACTCCCCGCCTTTTCCCGAAAAGCGGAGGGAATTATGCGCGCAGTCCTGTTCTTTCTAATAACCTTATCCATGGCCGGAGCGTTCCCGCAGAAGGCTTCCCGCGCCGGAATGGCGCAATGCATAGCCTGCCCGGCCGGCACGTACACGAGCGGAGGCAGCGCGACCGGCTGCGCCACATGCCCGGCGAACTATTACTGTCCGGGCGCGAGCGACAAGCTTGCGTGCCCGGCGGGGGCTACGGCGGCGGCGGGGGCCGCGAATAAGAACGACTGCAAGGCGTTGCCAATCGGCACAGGCCTCGGCGGGCAGTACTGCGCTGCGACGAACAAGAACGAGTGCACGGCGAACGCGGCGTGGGCGGGGGGCTCGAATGTGTGCTACAGCAACTCGTCCACGTACACGGCATGGGACGGGAGCAGCGTAACATACACATCGCCGTACAAGGCTCGTCAGAACAGCTACAGCATACAAGCTAGTACCTGGGCATGTACTACGAGCTCCAGCACGGCTCC
>JAITSG010000088.1 GCA_031288035.1 Rickettsiales bacterium
TTCTTGAGGACAGCCTCCGTGTCCGCGACTTCTTTTTTGATGTCTGCGAGGGCTTTTTCAACTCTTTCGAGCTCTAATTTTTCCTGGGCTGCCTGCCGCTCTAATGCAAGCTGCTGATCTATCTCGGATAATTCCGCTGTCTCTTCCTCCTTGGAGGCTTTCCTGGCCGCGGGCGACTCGCCGTCCGCACTCCTGCTGCCTCCGCGCGCTCGGGCGCGCGACGCTCCGACGGCGCGGTTCGTCCTGGCGGCTCCGGCCCTGGACGCGCCGCCGCTGCGGGCCGAAGACGGCTTTTTCGGGGCTGCGCCCGCATATGCGGAAGGCAGCAGGAGTGCCAGCAATATCGCGTACAATTTCCTCATTTCGCACCCCCTTGCAGCTCGGCGGCCTTCTGTTTGGCCTCTTCTATCTGGGCCTGGACTTCGGCTTCCTGGGCGGCCTCTACCTTTATGTCGTGATCCTTGAGCTCCTGCTCCAGCGAAGCTATCTCGGAATCCGCCGAGGCTATCTTGCCGGTCAGTTCGACAAGTTTTTTCTGCAGGTCTTCGGTTTCCGCCTTCATGCGCGCGATATTTTCCTCGCGGGCTATTTTCGCGCGTCCTTCGTCTAGGAGCGCCTGCTTCTCGTTTTCTTTTTCCATGGCTTCGATCTCGGCGGCCTGCGCGGCCATAAGCGCGGCCGCGGCCTTTTCCTCCTCGGTCATGCCGGCCGCGGCGGCGTCGTCCGCGCGGTCCGTTCCGCCGGAGCGGCCTCTGGCCGTGCCTCCGGATCTGGCCCTGGCAGTACCGCCGGAGCGGGCCGCCTGCCTTCTTGGCGGAGCCGCCTCCGCCGCAACCGCCAAGACAAGCGTCAGGGCGAAAAACAACACTGATTTTCTCATAATTTCCTCCAACGAGCTTTTTATGGCCGTTGGTGTATTATAACATAATCCAAGCCGCAAGACAAGAGTATTATCCAAAATATTATCAAAGATTTTTTATGGGGGGGGGTAATAATATATTGATTTTACAAATATATTATTCGACAAAAATAATATTTCGAGAATATAGTCCAAAATCGCAAAAAACTCCGCAACCGGGAATCTCGACTGCGCGGCGATTATGCCGTCGTAATTTAGCTTGGCTATATAATTTATGGACTGTGCGTGAAAAGCCTGTTATAATGCCGCCATGGACGAAGAAGAAACAGCATTGCGGTTCGCGCCGCCGGGAAACACGGTCCCGCCGCGCGAGCCCGTGCCGGAATTCATTGGCGGTTTCGAGGCCGGGGAGTTTTTTACGGCGCCAAAGGAAGCTGGCCGCGAAAGAGGAGGAGGATTCTCGCCCGGGGACTTCATGGCGCCCGAGAGCTTTATACCGCCCGAGGAGATCGACCGCGGAAGCATTGGGGGCGACGGCTCCGGATTCGTATTCAGCATACCGCGCGAAACGCCCGAAATCGCGAAGGCCGAGCCTGCGCAAGGCCGCTCCATAACGGCCGAGCTTTCCCCCGGATTCGAGAATGACGTGCGCAAGGCCATAGAAAAATCCATGCTGAGGCAGAAGGCCTCGGCCGCCGGCCGTCTATGGTCGAAAAGGCCGCGCGATCCGGACGAGCCCGCCTCCGCGGGAGATGCGGAGTTCAAGGCTCCGTCGCAAAGCGGGGCCGACCCCAGGAGCATCATGTTCGACGCCGGAGCGAAGAATATTGAAAAAGAGCTGGACAAGACACAGTCCGGGCCCCAGGCCGGCCGGATACTCAGGAAAGTCGCAAAGGACGACCAGTCGAACGCGGCGTGACGGTTCGCATGAAACGGATACAGGAAACTGCGTATTAAAAAAGGGCCCGCGTTTCGTCGGGCCCTTTTCCGCGGATTTCAAGCAATCAGAAATCCACGCGTATCTTGGCCAAGATGGCAGATACTTTCGTTTTGTAATCCACGCCGTCCTTGTCGAACCTACCGTCGATATAGCGGTATTCTATTCCGCCCGCGACCGGGATCAGGGGGATGGACAGGTCAAGCCCGACCATGTACTGCGGCACCACCTTGGAGCCGGTTTCAAGGTCTACGCCCGTGCCATCGGCCTCTAGCTTCAGGTTGGCGAGCCCGAAGCCCAGGTACGGCTTTACCAGCGGGAGTATGGGGAGCCCGACATAGGCGTTCACGCCCACGCCGGAAACGGCCGTGTCCAAGCCGTCTTCCGACGACCCGAGTTTGGAGTACTCTATTTCGGCGCGCACCGGGACCAGCGGTATCGGAAGCTCGAATCCGGTTGAGACAAGGTATGATGCGGCAGAGCCGTATTTGTCCCCGTCGATTTTCATCTTCGCGGTTCCTACGCCCGCTCCGGCGTACACGAACGCTCCGGCGGGCGAGGCGACTATGGCGGCCGCGGACGCGAGTGCAAGTATTTTTTTGTTCATATCGTTCTCCTTTGTTTGTTTTACCTTATCGATTATAGCGGATCCTGCCGCGAAATAGCAAGGCGCATTTTTATCTGGCCAGCCGGGCCAGCACGTCCAGCTTCTTTTTCACCCCGTATTTCTTGGAAAGGAAGTATATATAGTCGTCCAGCATGTCCGCGGCTATGTTTTTCCTCTGCGATTCGACGAACTGGGCGAAGTCCGGGCCCGGGGAGTTCGGCATCGCGGCCCTTCTCACTATGGCGACGTACTCGCCGTCGCGTCCGGAAAAGCGTATGGTTTCGCCTATCTTCGCCGCGAATATCCTGCGCACCAGCTCGGCGTCCAGCGCGGGCGAGTCGCGGCCTATCTGGGTCGAGAGGGACAGGCTCGCGCCCTTGTCTGCGCTCACCACCGCGTTCGATATGTCCGCGTCTCCCGCGAGTATCGCCACTATCCGGTCTGCCTTCGACCTGGCCGATTCGGCCTGCCTGGCGGCCAGCCAGAGTTTTCTTGCATCCGCTTTGGACGATTCGAACGGGCGCGGGCGCGCCGGTGAAACCTTTCCCACAACGATAAGGTTTATCGCGTCCCCGTTGTCTATCAGGTCTGAGATGCTGTTTTCGCCCACGGCGAAGAACGCCATGTCGCGGAGCTTCTGTCCGAACGCGGCGTCCTTCACGGCGGTTCCGTCGCGGCGCCTGCCCTCCGCGTTCATTTCGCCCAGATCGGCCAGCTTCACGCCGAACGCCTTCGCTATCTGCGGCGCCTTCGCGCCTCCGTTGAACTCGTCTATTATGTCCTCGGCCGTCTCGTGCATGGCGCGGTATGCCTTGTCCGCGTCGTTCTCGTCGACCTTCTTGGCCCTGGCGGCGGATGGCGCGTCTATGGTGAAGTAAGCGACCGACCTGTACTCGGGCTCCATGAACCTGTCGCCGTTCGCCCGGTATGCGGCCCTGAGGTCGTCGTCCGAGGGCTCCACGGATATTTTCTCGTCTGAATGCTTCAGGGTTGCGATGTCTATCGCGCGCTTTTCGTTCCTGACCGAGTACATTATCCACGCCAGGCGCGATATGTCGACGTTCGATATGACCGAGTTCATAAGCATCTCGCGCGCGTTCTGGGCCCGTATCTCGGCTATGAACTCCTTTTCGCCCACGCGGTTCATGTCTAGTATATAGGCGAATTTCTCGGCCGAGAAGTTCCCTTTTTCGTCCTGGAACTCCTTCATCTTGGTCAGGAGCTCGTAGACCTTGTCGTCCGTTATGTAAAGGCCGAGCTCTTCCGCCTCCAGGTCCAGGAGGATGCGGTACGCCATGTTGTCGACCACTTGGTCGAGCAGCCCCATCCTGATTGCTCCCGCCGTGTCGAACTGGCCGACTATCGACTGCATCTGCGCGACCTGGCGCCTGAACTCCTGGTCTACTTCGACTATGGACACCTGGCGCGGCCCGACTTTGAGGGCTATGTTCTGTCCGGCCGAGAATATCGTGCCCGACAGCCCGAAGAACAGGAGGCTCGCGCCTATGAGCGCCATTATTATCTTGACCGTCCAGCTGTCTTCGTTTTTCCGTATTTTCGAGACAAAGCTCATGAAAGATTCTCCTTGATATAATCGCGGGGATTTTATAGCATCGAACCCGGTTAAACACAAGGAGAAATATCATGGCGTTCTCAAGCAGGAAGATAATCGCAGGCAACTGGAAGATGAACGGGCTCAGGAATTCGTGCTGGGAGCTTTTGAACGCCCTGACGGACAAATTCGCGTCCGAAGAGGCGGCCGGGTTCGACATGATAGTCTGCCCTCCGTTCACGCTTTTGGCCGAGGCCGCGGGGATGGTCGACGGCTCGCCGATAGCGGTGGGGGCCCAGGACATATCCGCGCGCGATTCCGGCGCGTTCACGGGCGAGGTTTCGGGTGATATGATAAGGGACGCCGGCGGGAGATTCGCGATAGTCGGGCATTCGGAGCGCCGCCAGTACCACGGCGAGACGGACGCCGCGGTGCGCGAGAAGGCCGCGGCGGCGTTGAGGCACGGCCTGACGCCCATAATCTGCATCGGCGAGACCGACGCGCAAAGGACCGCGGGCGAGGCCCTAGGCGTGATCGCGGAGCAGTTTCTGAATTCCGTTCCCGCGGGCGCGACTGCGAAGAATGTGATAGTCGCGTACGAGCCCGTGTGGGCCATCGGCACCGGCAAGAGCGCGGAAACGAAGGATATAGTCGAGGTCCACGCCCATATACGCAAGCTCTCCGAGCAGAAGTTCGGGGACAGGAGCGTGTCGATTCTCTACGGCGGCTCGGTCAAGCCGGCGACGGCCGGGGACACGCTTGCTATACCGGACGTGGACGGCGTGCTGGTCGGCGGGGCGAGCCTCAAGGCCGACGATTTCTGGGCCATTGCCGCGGCCGCGTAGCAAGGCCTGGGCGCGGCCTGGCGGACGGCGCGAATAAACACGACAATAAAAGCTTGCCTTTATCTCCGAAAAAAGATATAATGGTTCCGCATCGCGAAAGATGCCGAGACGTATAAGGTCTTGACGTAGGGTGTCAGATATTGGCACTTGAAACCTAATATCCCTGCTCCATGCGGGGAGCCGTCGGCTATACAACACGGATTTTCCGAAAGGCTGGCGGGGTCATCTACGTTGATCCTTATACCTCCCCGCGTCTTTCTGCTGTGCCGAGAACCGTAAAGCATGAAAGGAAAAACCATGAAAACCGTATTGTTCATATTGACCGCGTTGGCGTCGGCCGGCAAGGCATCGGCCGTACTCGCCGCGCAGCCAAAATCCGACCCTCCTTCCTATACATTTGAGATAACCTATGATACATCATGTCTAAACAGCGTTGCTCCGCAATGTAAGACGGACTTCAACAGGAAGACTGGAAGTTATACATACAGCCGTCTTTGCGTGGCTCAAAACGCGGGAAGTTGCGCCAAGTAAACAGTAAGAACCGGGCTCTGTCCGGGATTCTTATATGCCTGAATAAATCCGGCGTCGGCCCTGTTCGATCGAAGCCGGCCCTATTTCGCCGGCGCGATTATCATGACCATCAGGCGTCCGTCCATGACCGGATCTTTGTCGATCTTGGCTATGTCGGCCAGCGATTCCCTTATGCGGGTCAAGAGGGCGGCGCCGGATTCCTGGTTCGTTATCTCGCGGCCGCGGAACCTGACCATGAACTTCACCTTGTCGCCGTCCTCTATGAATCTGCGCGCGGCCTTTATCTTCACGTTGAAGTCCGCGACGTCTATGTTCGGGCGCACCTTCAGTTCCTTTATTTCGACTATCTTCTGGCTTTTTCGTATCGCGGCCTGACGTTTCTGCTCGTCGTATTTCCATTTGCCGTAATCGGCGATCTTGCACACGGGCGGCGAGGCGGTGGGGGATATTTCCAGGAGGTCCAGTCCGGCCTCCCGTGCGGCGGCCACGGCGTCGCGTATGTTCATTATTCCAAGGTTTTCGCCGTTCGCCCCTACGACGCGGACCTCGCGGGCCCTTATTTTTTCGTTGGCGAAAAGTGTTTCTGCCAAGTTGTTTCCTTATACTGGTTGAACCGAACTTGTTCAAACGGCCGGGCTTTGCCTGGCTTTTGAACTCTTATGTCCAATCGGAAAAGAGCGAAGCGGCTTTTTCGATTGGATTTCTTGGAGGTCCGTACCGGAGTTGCACCGATCTACAAGGATTTGCAGTCCTCTGCATAACTGCTCTGCCAACGAACCTTCGTGGAAATTATAGCCGAAAGCTGTTGAAACGCAAGAGATTTTAATGTACAATGCCGTGATGGAGGAAACATGAAGAAAGAATTTTCCGTCGCTGTTTTTTGCAGCGCCAGCATGGGGAAGAATCCCGTTTACGCTTCCGCGGCCGGGGAAATCGGGGGGTTGATAGCGAAAAACGGATGGCGCCTGGTCTACGGGCACGGGAGCACGGGGCTTATGGGCGTGGTGATGGGCGCGGTGCTCGGCGCCGGGGGCGACGTGTACGGCGTGTCCGAAAGGATGGTCGCGCTGTTTGAAAAGCCGTCCCGCCGGGTAAGGGGCGAGACCGCGCCCGATGTCCAGACACGCAAGCGCAAGTTCATCGACATATCCGACGCGTTCGTCATACTGCCCGGCGGCATAGGCACGCTGGACGAGCTCGACGATTTGATGATCGAGAACGCGCTTATTTCCCGCAGCAACGCGGTTCCCGGAAGGAAGGGGATGAAAAAGCACCTGCCCATAATAGTGGTCAACACGAACGGGTATTACGATCTGTTCATCGCGCACGTGAAGCGCATGATTTCCGAGGGGTTCCTGGCCCGTTCCGACCTCAAGCTCTTCTCCGTGGTAAAAACTCCCAAGGCCGCTATTGACTTAATAAAAAAACGATGTTAACATGACCGTAATTCCAAAATGATGGATAATAGCAAGGAACTGACATGACCAAAAAAATGATTTCACTTATGTTCGCGGCGCTGCTCGCTGCATGTTCAACCACAAGCGACGCGCTGTTCGGCGATTCTCCGGCCGCCGCTCCCGCGGCTGCGGGGGCGGACGATGGCTTCACCGGCACGTTCATGAAGAACAAGGTCGCGAACTTCAGGACCGAGCTTGGCCAGATGCGAGAGGTTATAAACGCCCGCCGCTCCCGTCTTGCCGAGATGCGGAACGAGACGAACGCCGCGGTCGCCGACTATCGCTCGGTGCTGAGCGGGATAAGCGGCAAGCTCCAGCAGGGCACCACCCCCGGCAATCCTGAGCTTATGGACCAATGGCGCGTGGCCAGGAGCAAGCTTGAGAAGATAAACGAGACCGCGTTCGACATAAAGCGCCTCGGCGGCGACATAGACTCCGATTCGTCCATGATCGAATACATGGTGGGTTCGATAAACGCCGCGTACAAGATTCACGGGGCGAGCGAGGAGGATCACCGCTCCCTCAAGGCCGTGGAGGAGGAGGTGCGCCAGACCTCCGCCGACATCGCGTCGTTCTCGGCCCAGATAGACAAGGAATCCGAGAGGCAGCAGGAATACGTAGCGGCCGAGCGCGTGAAGCTCAACGATTTGGCGCTCAGCATCCGCAACGGCCGGCTCTACGGCATGGACACAACCTCTACGTTCGTGTCCGAGGGCAGCTCCATGTTCTCGAGCGACGAGGCGTACGAGTCCTTCCGCGATGAAGCATCGCGCGATTACGGAGCCCCCGGAGGTTTCGACGGCCGTCCAGGCCCGCGTCCCGCCGGGCGCAGGCCGCGTCGTTCGCTCGTCCAGGATTCCGCTCCGTCCGCCCTCGTGGCTCCGGCAAGGAAGGATGCGGACGGCAGGCCCATCGCCAAATTTTCGTTCGACAGGGACGACATAGATTTCCAGGAGCCGCTCTATCAGGCCATGAGCCGTGCTCTCGAGCGCAATCCGGCCGCCACGTTCGAGGTTTCCGGGACGTCGCCTAGGGGCCGGGACGCCGATGCGAAGAAATATGTCCGCGGCGTGGTGAACGCCCTGACCGACATGGGGCTTCCCGCGAACCGAATCGCCATCACCACGTCGACGGGCGATGTGAAGGTGAGCGAGGTCCGCATATACGAGAAATAATTTCCGAAGCGCGGTTTGGAAAAACAAGGCCGGGCCCTGAGCCCGGCTTTTTTATTATTCCATGTTTATCTGTTCTATCGCGGCATCCGCGCCGAACAGCCGGCGGGCGACGGCGAGGTATCCGTCGTTGACGTCGGTTATGCCGAAGAAGCGCGCGCCTTTCCGGCCGAGCCTGGCGTCAATCTCCGGGTGCCGGGAAAGATAGCCGCGAAGCTTGCCCGGGATTATGTCGTCTTGCGACACGATGGGCCGGCCGAATATTTCCGCGATAAGTTCCTTGTAGTATGCATAGTGCGTGCAGCCCAGTATCAGCGCGTCCAGACCGATCAGGGGCTTCAGATAGTCGCGCAACACCTCCGGCGCGTACTTGTCGCCGCAGTTTTCAACCAGGGGGACTATAAGCGGGGCCGCGGCGGATTCGATTCGTATGTCCGGATTTATCTTGGCGAGCTCCTGCGCGTACACGCCGGAGCGCACGGTCGCCTCCGTGGCGATAAGTCCGGCGCTCTTGTATCCGCGCGCCGCGACTTCCTCTATCGTCGGCACCACTACGCCTAGTATTCTCCTGTCCGGGAAACTCGCGGGCAGGTATTCGCGCTGCAGCCGCCTCAAGGCGGATATGGTTGCGGTGTTGCAGGCCAGTATGATGAGCGCGCAGTCCTGGTTCCTGAACAGCCAGTCGACCGACCGCCGCGTGTATTCGTATACGAGCCATCCGGAGCGCGAGCCGTATGGGAGGTTCGCCGTGTCGCCGAAGTACGCTAGGTCGTATTCCGGCATGGCCGAGGCTATGGAGCGCAGGACTATAAGGCCGCCCAGGCCGCTGTCGAACACGCCTATCTTCATTGCCAGCCCCATCCCATCGCGTCGGCGGCGCCGGGATTCGATTCCTTCGGCGGCTTATTGTCCCGGACATAGCGTTCGAAATTGTCGAATATCCCGTTTGCCATATTCTTGTACGCCTCGTATTCCTCCGGCATGTTTATCGGGGACTGTTTTTCGCCGAAC
>JAITSG010000027.1 GCA_031288035.1 Rickettsiales bacterium
AGGACGCTTCGCATATTCGAACAATGGGGCGACCTGGTGCGCCAGGGCTCCACCTTCCTCGGCTCGTTCGCTCGGTCGAACAACCGCGCCAAGTACGTGAACGAGCGCCAGATGATGGAACACAACCTGAAAGCCGGCGTGAAGGGCATACGCAGCATGAAGCTGGACGGCATAATAGTCACCGGCGGAAACGGCGCCCTGTATTTCGTCGGCAATTCGTGCAAGGCCGCCGGAATCAAATTCGTGGGCATACCGAAGACCATAGACAACGACACGCCGGGAACCGACGTCTCCCTCGGCTTCTCCTCGGCCGTGGACGTGGCCGTGGGCGCGATAGACAACGCATACTGGACCAGCAAGGGCCACCGCCGCGCCATGGTCATAGAACTTATGGGACGCGACGCCGGGCACCTGGCCATGGCGGCCGGAGTGGCCTCCGCCGCGGACGCAATACTAGTGCCGGAGATAAAGTATTCCATACGCGGCCTGGTCTCGCACCTGCGCAAGGTCGCGAAGGCGGAGAAACGCGACCACTTCCTAGTCGTGGTATCCGAGGGCGCGGGGCGCGAAAAGGGATTCGACCGCGGGGCCGGCAAGCCGGGACTGGTCGCTCGCTATATCGAAACCGAGCTTTCAAACGCCGGATTTTCCGTGCGCTCAGACGTGCTCGGCCACATACAGCGCGGATCCATGCCAAACGGAGAGGACAGGATGCTCGCCCAAAAACTAGGCGCCGCGGCGGTCGAAACGTTCCTGGAATCCAAGGCCCAGCTCAACATGGTAGCCATAATCGGCGGGCGGGTGAGGCCGGTCGAGCTGGGCGACCTGGACATGCGCGAGGACAGGGTGTCCTTCCTGGACGCGAACTCCGACATAGTGAGCGCCGCGAAACGGCTTGGAATATACATTGGCGACATATGACGACAAAGATTTCGAGGGGCTCCGCACCGCCGGCCGCATGGCCGCGGAAACGCTCGACTTCATAACCCCCTACGTGGCCGAGGGCGTGTCCACGCACGACCTAGACCGGCTGGTCGCCGAAAACACCCGGCACCAGGGCGGAATATGCGCGACGCTGAACTTCCACGGATACCCGAAAAGCTGCTGCATATCGATAAACGACGTGATATGCCACGGCATACCGTCCAAGCGCGAGTTCCTTGCGAACGGCGACATAGTCAACATAGACATCACCACGCTGTACAACGGCTATTACGGCGACACCAGCCGCATGTTCATAGTGGGCGAGGCCCCGGACAAGGCGCGCGAGCTGGTTTCCACGGCCTTTGAAGCCATGATGCGCGCGATAGGCGCGTGCCGCCCGGGACAGAAATTCTCGGAAATAGGGCGCGCGATAGAAGAGGTCGTGAAGCCGCACGGATTCTCCATAGTCCGCGATTTCTGCGGCCACGGCATAGGCAAGGTCTTCCACGACGAGCCCAACGTGCTCCACTACTACGACCCGCGCAGCGAGAAGCTTGTCATGCAAAAGGGCCAGGCGTTCACCATAGAGCCGATGATAAACACCGGGTCTTGGCAGAGCAGGATGGACAAGAAAAACGGATGGACCGCGCGCACGGCCGACGGCGGGCTTTCCGCGCAATGGGAGCACACCATCGGCATAACGGATTCAGGCGCGGAGATATTCACGAAAACGTAGCGGCCCTATACCGCAGTCCGGCGCGCCGTCTATGCCGCGGGCAGGGCGATGAGCGAATAGGGCGTCAATTCTTGGCGCAGGCGGTTTCGGCCTCGATCAGCAGGCCGGCCGCATGGCATTTCGCCGGGCCTTGGTTAGTGCACCTAGCAGAGCCGCCGCTAGTTCTGCCGCCGCCGCAGACAGACTTGTCCGCATCCCCGAAATAGACTTTAGAACCTAGCGAGCAATGGCAATTGGCGAGGCTGGCGAGGCCGGTGATGTTACCCGGAAGTTCCTGACACCCCTTTGAAACCAGATACTGACGGACGCAGGTAGAATCGTATTTCTTGTTCCCCTCCTGCGCCCGTACGACGGCGGATACGGCGCATAACGCCGCCAATAAGAATGATTTTCCCATGGCATGTCCTTTCGTTTGTCAGCGCATCCGAAAAGGTCGGGGAGTGAAAAAGAATCTAATTTGCAAAAGACTCACTCCAGTCTTTGAGGCGAACCCCTGAACATACACTGGAATCTCCCCGGTTGTCCGAGGATATAAATCCCGGCATCTTTCGACGCCGCGCAAATTAGGGCCTTTTTCATTGACCCGTATCCCTTTATGGATACGGTTTCTATTTTACCATATCCCCACATGCTTGTCAAGCTTTCCGCTTGACATTGTTCGCGGCCGGTAATATAGATATGCCAAATGATAAAAAACGTAATATTCGACGTCGACGACGTCCTTATGGACCAGGACCATTCCTACCTGGAATTCTTCAAGACGCAGCCCGGGTACGGGGACATCACCTATGACGATTTCTTCGAGCGCTTCCCCGCCGAATGCTTCGCGTCGGGGTCGTTCTCTCTGGCTTTGCTGGGCGAGGACGTGCGCAAGGCCTATCTCTCCAGCCCGTTCTTCCGCGACCGCCCGCCGTATGACGGGGCGATGGAAACACTGGAAGACCTTAGATCCCGCGGAATAAGGACTTTCGCGCAAACGGCCGCTTTCCCGGAATTCATAGACGAGAAGAAATCGTGGCTCTTCAGCGTGTTCGGAGAGCGCCTCGACGAGATATACGTCAATCCGGAGGGCGAACCGAAGCTAGGCTTCCTGCGCGCGATAGTTTCGGAACACGGACTGGATCCCTCCGAAACCACATTCGTAGACGACAGGTTCAAGAACATCAAAGACGGGCTGTCGTGCGGTTTCAGGGTGCTGCACATGCTACCCCGGCTCGGCATCCCCCTGCCGGATGACCTGCGCGCCCTCGGCGTCAAGACGGTCAAGAACCTTCCGGAAGCGAAAGAATATATTCTGGCGGATTTTTGATTTCCCGCCCTTGACTTCGCGGGCGGGCGCCCCTACATATACTCCAACTGAAAAAAACAACAAACATGGAGTAAAAAATGGGCAAAGTTATCGGCATAGACCTCGGCACGACGAATTCCTGCTTCGCGTTCATGAAGGACGGAACGGCAAGCGTCATACCGAACGCCGAAGGCAAGAACACCACGCCGTCGGTGGTCGCTTTCTCGGGCGACGAGATACTGGTCGGCTCCACCGCCAGGAACCAGGCGGTCGTCAATCCGGAAAATACCGTGTTCGCGGTAAAGCGCCTTATCGGACGGCGCTTCGACGATCCCATGGTCGCCAAGACCGCGAAGCTCTCCCCTTATAAGATAGTCAAGGCCGACAACGGCGACGCGTGGGTCGAGATAAAGGGCAGGAAATACTCGCCCTCGCAAATATCCGCCGACATACTGGCCAAGATGAAAAAGGACGCCGAGGCATATCTCGGCGAAAAGGTGACGGAGGCCGTAATCACCGTCCCCGCGTACTTCAACGACTCCCAGCGCCAGGCTACAAAGGACGCAGGGAAAATCGCCGGGCTGGACGTACTCCGCATCATAAACGAGCCTACGGCCGCCGCGCTCGCCTACGGCCTCGACAAGAAAAAGACCGGGACCATAGCCGTATACGACCTCGGCGGCGGAACGTTCGACGTGTCCATCCTCGAAATAGGCGACGGCGTGTTCGAGGTCAAGTCCACGAACGGCGACACATTCCTCGGCGGAGAGGACTTCGACAACCGCGTGATAGACTGGCTCGCCGACGAATTCAAGAAGTCGAGCGGCATAGACCTGAAGAAAGACAAGCTCGCCCTCCAACGTCTGAAAGAATCCGCGGAAAAGGCGAAAATCGAGCTCTCCTCCGCGCAGGAAACCGACATAAACCTGCCCTTCATCACGGCGGACGCGAGCGGCCCGAAGCACCTAAACATCAAGCTATCCCGCGCAAAGCTCGAGGCCCTGGTCGGCGATCTGATC
>JAITSG010000029.1 GCA_031288035.1 Rickettsiales bacterium
TTCATCGTTCGGATTCTGGTTCCGGCGCTATCAGGTCTATCTGCTTGATTTCCCTTTCCAGATCCTTCATCTCGGACGGCCTGTATCCGAAATTCTCGTCCGCCTTTTTCGGGGCCTCCGCCGGGCCCACGTCCGGCTTGACGAGCTTCTCGAACGCCTCCACCTCGGAATCCGGGATGTTCGAGCTCACGACCTCGCCTATGCCGCCGAAGCTTCCGTCGCCGGGCAGCAGTTTCGTTATGAAAACGGAGGCGTAGCGGAGCAGAGGCTGGGACTTCGCGCTTAATATCCATGCGGGGCGCTCCGCCTCGTTGGGCATGAACCACAGGAATCCTATGTACACGAACGCCATGACTATGACGCCGCGCACCGCTCCGAACAGCACGCCCAGGGACCGGTCGGCCTCGTCGAACACGGTTCCGGCCAGCGCGTCCGAGAACCTCCGGTTGAACAGTGAGAGAAGAAGGACGCTTGCCACGAAAACTGAGACATAGGCCGATATGGTGCACACGGTGCCGGAAATGCCGGACCATTCCGTGAGCCGCGCCGCGACGGCCGGGTATGCGAACTTCGCGATTATGGCCGCGCACACCCAAGACACTAGCCCGAATGCCTCGGATATGAAGCCCTTGCCGTACGCCATAACCGCCGATATTATCACGACGGCAAGGAATATTATGTCGAGAAAGGTCATGGGCATATCCAAATTATAATATGAAAAGCCTGGCTAGGCAAGGGATTTTCACGGATGTTCCCGCGACGAGGCAAGACGGGAAAGGCGGCCCGGCCCGGTTTGTGCGGCTTCCCCGTGCCTGGCGGACATGCGCCGGATACGGGGCAAGGCCGGGTGGAGGTAAAAATGTTTCACGTGAAACATTAGTAGAACATAAGTTCGCCATTCCCGACTTTTCCGGGCACATGCCGGCGAAAGCCGCGGGGCGTTATTTCTTCGCCCGCTCTATATAGCTGAGGTCGTCGGTGGATATTATTATGTCGGTTCCGGTGTCGAGGAACTGGGGTACCATTATGCGGATTCCGTTGTCGGTAACCGCGGGTTTGAAGCTGCTGGTCGCGGTCTGGCCCTTTACCACCGGTTCCGTTTCGGCTATGCGCACCACGGCGTTCTTGGGCAGCTTGACGCCGATAGGCCGGCCCTCCACGAAGCTTATGACGACCTTCATCCCGTCCTGGAGGAGCTTCGCGCGGTCGCCCAGGAGGTCCGCGGGAATCGTTATCTGCTCATAGGTTTCGTCCTCCATGAACACTATGCCGCCGCCCTCGAAGTACAGGAACGAATAGTCCTTGTCCTCGGCCAGGAGCTTTTCGACGGTATCGGCCGTGCGCCAGCGCTGTTCGGTCTTGAGTCCGGTTTCGACGTCGCGCATTTCGACCTGTATGAACGCGCCGCCTTTTCCGGGCTGTATTATCTGGATGCCTATCACGCCGTACTGCTTGCCGTTGTGGAGTATGACCCAGCCGGGGCGGATAAGGTTTGCGTTTTCTTTGCTCATGTCGGTGCCTTTTTTTTGTATTGATTTATGGCGCATTTATATTATAATAGCCCGCGGAAAGCAAGAAAATAAGATGAAACAGTCGTCAAAATGGCGCCGCGCGGCGCCTATAGTGATACCTCTCTCGGCCGTCCTGCTGTTCGGAGTCGTATGCGCGGCCGTGATATTCCGCGACGCCGGCCATAGGCTGGGCACGCTGCAGGAGATGCAGACCGTGTTCCGCGATTCGAATTACAGACTGGCGGACGTCCGCGAGGGCAAGAGGACGGTTCCGCGGATATTCCTCGACTCCCTGCCCCGGGATTTCCACATGATCGAGGGCGCGGGCGAGAAGTGTGAGCTGTTCTTCAAGTTCATGCTGCCGCTGATATTGCGCGAGAACGAGGAGCTCGCCGCCGCTCGCAAGAGGGCCGCGAAGATAGCCTCGCGCAGGAGTCCGTCGCACAGCGACCGCCTGTGGCTTCAGGGAAAGATGGCCAAGTACAGGGTTTCCGACGCAAAAGCGCTTTTGGCCAAGCTCGACAGCGTCTCGGTTTCGCTCGCCCTGGCCCAGGCCGCGCTCGAAAGCGGGTTCGGCGCATCGCGTTTTGCGATAGAGGCCAACGCCCTGTTCGGCGAATGGTCATACAACGGCACCGGCATAATACCGCTGTACCGGCCGTCCGGCATGACCCACCGGGTCAAGTCGTTCGATTCCATCGCGGGCTCGATACAGAGCTACATATTCAACCTGAACCAGACCCGGTACTATTTCGGATACCGCAAGATGAGGGCCAGGATGCGCGAGAGCGGCGGCTACTTGGACGGGCACGAGCTTGCCAAGACTATGTACAACTATTCCACGCGCCGCGGAGCGTATATAAGGGAGGTCCAGAAGATAATCGACAGGTATTCGCTCTCCGACTTCGAGACCGCCTCTCTCGAGCGCGCGAAATAGCCGCCGCCGATCAGCCGTAAAAACAGCCGCGGCCGGCGGGGAGCAACCGCCGCGTCCTGCAAAAAATCCTTGCTCAAAGCGAAACCGTCTGGTATTCTTCGGGTACAGAGGAACAAATATGAATTATAAGTTATACAATGATGATTGTATGAAGGTTATGGTTGATCTGATCTCGGAAAATCCATGCGGGCTGGTCGACTGCATATGGACAGACCCGCCGTATTTCCTGTCAAATGGGGGGCTGAGCTGCCATAACGGGAAAGCGGTGATAGTTGACAAAGGCGCCTGGGACAAGTCTATGGGGGTTCTAGAAAATCACGAATTCAATCGTAACTGGCTGGAATTATGTCAAAAACTTCTGAAGCCAGATGGAACTATTTGGGTATCCGGAACACATCATGTGATCCACTCGATAGGATTTGCGATGCAAGAGCTCGGCTTTAAGATACTCAACGAAATTACATGGGAAAAACCGAACCCGCCCCCTAATTTGTCCTGCAGGTACTTCACGCATTCTACTGAAACGATCCTTTGGGCGGCGAAAGACGACAAATCCAAGCATTATTTCAACTATGATCTCATGAGGGAGCGCAATGACGGCAAGCAAATGAAAACCGTATGGCAGTTTCTTCCGCCTACAGGAGAAGAAAAAGCTTTCGGGAAGCACCCGACGCAAAAGCCGATTGCGCTGGTAGAGAGATGTCTTTTGGCATCGACGCTCAATGAAGCGATTGTCTTAGATCCGTTCATGGGAAGCGGCACGACAGGGGTGGCGGCTTTTGGTTTGAATCGAAAATTTATAGGTATCGAGAAAGAAAAGAATTTCTTTGGGCTGGCGCAAAAAAGGCTGGATTCAATTCCGAGGAAACTACAGGTGGCATGATGATAAAGGATGGCATAGGCGGAGCGAACACGCAAACAGGGCTCGTATTCGAAAACGAAACAGATCTTGTGGCCCTCTTGTCGAAGCAAAAAGGATACAAAATAGGCCGTAACGGGGATGGATATGTCCAAGTTTCGTTCAGAGGGGAAGCGATAGGATATATATTCAAGAAACACGGCTTATATAAAATGCTACAAAATCGCGGGATAGATTGGCATGAGTATCTGTCCAAGAAACTGCTCCCGGACAATAGCATATACGTCATAGTAAAGAACACGTTATACATAATAGAATGCAAATTCCAGCATATTGGCGGATCAACTGATGAAAAGCTGCAAACCTGCGATTTCAAGAAGAAACAGTATAAGAAGCTCCTTGCTCCGTTAAACATAGACATTGAGTATATATACGTATTAAGCGACTGGTTCAAAAAGCCTGCATATAAGGATGTTTTTGATTATATAGTAAGTGTGGGATGCAGTTATTATTTCAACTACATCCCGTTGGAAAGGCTGAACCTGCCGGTTCCGAGATAGGCCCCATGCGCATCCTGTTTTTCGGAGACATAGTGGGACATGCGGCGCGGGAGCTTTTGATTGAGAGCGCCGCGGAGATCCGGGAGAGAGAGAAGATCGACTTCGTGATAGCGAACGCCGACAACGCCGCGCACGGGTTCGGCCTGGTGCCCTCGATAGCCGACCGGCTGTTCAAGGTGGTGGACGTCCTCACCGCCGGCGACCATGCGTGGGACCAGCCGAGCATAAGGCCGTACATAAAGGATCGTCCGCGCCTGCTGCGCCCCGCGAACTACGGCGCCGTGGCCGAGGGCCGGGGGCACTGCGCGTACGACGCGCGAGGGGGGCGCATAGCGGTCGTGCACCTGCTGGGCCGGCTGTTCATGACGCGCGACAGGGTGTCTAGCCCGTTTGAGGCCGCGGACGAGATACTGCGCGGCTACAAGCTTGGCGGGAACGTAGATGCGATATTCGTCGATTTCCACGCCGAGGCGACGAGTGAGAAGATATCCCTGGCCCACTATCTCGACGGGCGGGTTTCCGCTCTCATAGGCACGCACACGCACGTTCCGACCGCGGACGCGCGCATATTGCCCGGCGGCACGGCGTTTTTGACCGACGCGGGCATGTGCGGGGTGTTCGACAGTTCGATAGGCATGGAAAAGTCCGCGTGCGTCCGGCGGTTTCTGGACGCCGCCGACACCGGGCGCCTTGTCCCGGCCGACGGCGAGCCGACGCTTTGCGGCGCGATAGTCGACACGGCCGCGCGTTCGATAAGGCAGGTGTTTTTCGGCCATAAGTTCTGATATTATGGATTTATGCACTGACAAAAATATTCAATGTGTTTATACCATAATGGTTCAACAAGCAAGGACTGTGGCCATGTTGTTTCACGAAATGATAATGTTCCAGCTTCCGGTGGAGGAAGTCGGCAAAGAGGAGGCATCGAGCCTTATACACCTTTGCGTCTACTGCAAGCGCACGGCCGCGTGCGAGAAAGCGGCGTGGGCATAGCCGGCTGCCCGATACTACCCGAAATAAATAAGGATGTCGAGGCTCTCGAAAACGCCAGGTTCGACGGCATGATCTTGGAAGAGGTTACTGGCAAGGGCTCGCTTGGCGGCCGCTATCTCGCCGTGTTCGGCAGGCTCAAGGACGCGGCCGGGGTTTCGCGGACGATTGCGTCCCGCCTTGGCAAAGAATAGATCGAGCGCTGATGCCGGTATAGCGCGGGGCTTTCCGCGCTTGACCCGCGGCGCGGCACCGTGTAATATTGCGGTGATGATATCCAGACTCGCATTGACGGATTTCCGCTCGTATGCGGATCTTTTTCTCGACGGCCTCGCGCCCGCGGTGGTGATAACCGGCGCGAACGGCGCGGGAAAGACGAACATACTCGAGGCCGTGTCCATGCTCTCCGCCGGCGGGCCGCTGAGGAAGGCTTCGCTCGACCAGCTCGCGCGCATAGGGGGCTCCGGCGGCTGGACCGTGTTCGCGCGCGCCGGCGGCAACGACATAGGCGTTTCGTTCGACGGGGAGAAGAGCATAGTCGCCAACGGCGGGGCCGCAACTCCCGGGCGGCTCAAGGACTTCGCGCGCGTGGTGTGGATGACGCCCGTGCAGGACCGGCTGTTTTCGGAGCCGGGGGCGGAGCGCCGCCGCTTCCTCGACGGCCTCATTTCGGATTTCTATTCGTTCTACGGCGATGCGCTTGGCGAGTACATGGGCCTCCTTAAGTCGCGCGCCGCGATACTGAAAATGCCGCGCTGGGACTTGGCCTGGCTCGGCGCGACGGAGGCCGAGATAGCCGCCCGCGCGCTTTCCGTCGCCGCCATGCGCCTTGAGTTCGAGGAGAGGCTTAACGGGCAGCTCGACGGGATCGAGATAAGCGTGTCCGGGCTGGTCGAGGACGCGCTCAG
>JAITSG010000013.1 GCA_031288035.1 Rickettsiales bacterium
ATCCTCGTAATCCGCGAAAGTCTTCCTGACCTGGGCCGCTATGTCGTAATGGCGCCGGCCCACGATCTCGGCCGAGAGCATCTTGGAACTCGACGCCAGCGGATCGAGCGCCGGATACAGCCCCTGCGCCGTCATCTTCCGGGAGAGCACTATGCTCGAGGACAGGTGCGAGAACGTCTCGGCGGTCGAAGGATCGGTGAAATCGTCGGCCGGGACATAGACTGCCTGTATCGACGTTATGGACGCGTTCCTCGTGCTCGCTATGCGCTCCTCGAGCGCGGCTATGTCCTGAGCCAGCGAGGACTGGTACCCGACGCGCGACGGCACGCGACCCATAAGGCCGGCGACTTCGCTGCCCGCCTGAACGAACCGGAATATGTTGTCTATCATCAGCAGGACATCGCGCCCGAGGTCGTCGCGGAAATATTCCGCCAAGGCAAGCGCGGAAAGCGCGACGCGATAACGCACGCCCGGCGGCTCGTTCATCTGGCCCATGACCATGGCCGTGTTCCTAAGGACGCCCGCGGCCTTCATCTCGCTAAAGAGCTCCTCGCCCTCGCGAGAGCGCTCGCCCACGCCGCAGAATATCGACACGCCGTTGTAACGGCCGAACATGTTGTGGATTATCTCGTTGATCAGGACCGTCTTGCCGGCGCCCGCGCCGCCGAAAAGCCCCGACTTCCCGCCGCGCTCCAGCGGACACAGAAGGTCTATGGCCTTTATGCCGGTCATGAAAACCTCGCTCGCCGCCCGGCGCTTCGCGAACGGAAGCGGGCTTGCGTGTATCGACCGGCGGCACTTTACGTTCTTCAGCTCGCCCGCATTGTCTATCGGATTGCCGAGAATGTCCACCATGCGGCCCAGGAGACCGCGCCCTACGGGAAAGGCCAGGGTTTCGCCGCGGTATGCAACCTCGTCCCCGCGCGACATGCCCCGGGCGGACGATATGACCATGCCCCGCACGCGGCGGGAATCGACGTGATCCTCGACCTCGATTATCCTGCCGTCCATGGTTTCCAGGCATCCGAGTATGGCCGGCAGCCCCTTCTCGAACGACGCCGTGACCACGCCGCCCTCGACCTCCTCTATTTTCCCCCTCAAGATTCCCATGGGAACGATTTTACACCAAAACGGCTTGAAAAGCAAACGATTGAATCCGCGCGCAATAGGGAAAAACTCATGCAGAAAACAAACTCGACGCCGCTTGCACCCTCCGCCGACACATGCAGCGCCGGGGAGTTAGAAGATCATGCTAGTGGGATGACCCCGCGGCCTTTAGGAAGAACCTTGAACATACGCCGAGGGCTCCCCGACGGGAGCTTCCACTAGCTATGGGTTCTCTAAAGACCCTGCGCCGAATTTGGCACGAAATCATGATAGCCGGACTTTCCGAAAATGTAAAGCTCTAAACGAAAAGCCCGGCTATCAGGCCGATCGCATCGTCGACGAGCTTCCTTTCGTCCGCGGAGAATTTCGCGAGCACGTAATCCGAAACCTCGCCCGGGAAACCGGTCCCGCGCGGATGCGATATGCCTATCCTCACGCGACGGTAGGAGCTTCCCACCGCCTCGTCTATGCTCCTGAGCCCGTTGTGCCCGGCGTTCCCCCCGCCCGTCTTCTCCCGATACGATCCGACCGGAAGGTCAAGGTCGTCGTGCAGGACTATCATCTCGTCCGGCTTGTAAAACGACACGGCGGCGAGGACGGCCCGCCCGGACAGGTTCATGAACGTCTGGGGCTTTACCAAAACGCAGTCCCCCTTCTTCGAGTAAAGATAGCTTCCGCGCGCTTTCCAGCCGGGAAAGCCGCCGGCCTCGCGCACGGCCTCTGCGGCCATGAATCCGGCGTTGTGCCGGGTGCCAGAATATTCGGGCCCGGGATTGCCGAGGCCCACTATCATCCTCACTGGCCCTTCCTCCCCTTCCTGCCCGCGAATACAAGGACAATCGCGACGAACACCAAGACCGGCAGGTTCCCGGTCCACGAAAACAGCGGGCGCAAAACGCGCCTGGGCATGAATCCATCCATCACGCCGTCGCCGAAAAGCCGCTTCCTGTACTCGCCAAGCGGCGAAATTATGCCGCTTACCCCCGTATTGGACACGCGCAGTACCGGCATGCCCTCCTCTATCGCGCGGAAACGGGCCATCTCGGCTATCTGAAGCTTGCCCTGCCTGGATATCCACATGTCGTTGCCGGTGTTGACCATGAAATCGACGTCCTGCGGCAGCCGCAACCCCGGGAATATTATCTCGAAGCATATAAGGGGGACGAACCGCATCCCCATTACGGACATGACCGTCTGCTCGGTCCCGGCGGAAAAGTCCACGGTGCCCTCGGTAAACTTGCTTATCCCCGGAATGAGGGGCGGCACATACTCGCCGAACGGAACGAGCCTTATCTTGTCGTATATCTGGAGCCGCCCGTCCGTGGTCAGAAGGCCCATCGAATTGCGAAGAAGTATGGCGCCGTCCTCCCCGACGTCCCGGCGGTCGAAGGTCAGAAGGGCGTTGGCGCCCAGAGCCCCGATTATCGTTTTGGCGGCCTCCTTGTCGTTCGATATGTCGTACCTGAGCCCGGATTCCGGCCACACGATAAGACCTATCGGACGGAATATCGGAATTCGCGAATACTTCAGATACGTATCGAGCTTGGAATCCGGGTTCCGGTCCCATGAATTGTCGATGCTCACCCCGCGGACGAACAGATACGAATCCCCGACGTCCCCGTACATGTACAGCCGCCCGGCGCCGAACAGCAAAACGAATACGGCGAGGCCGGCGCGCGCGCGCCTCCACTCCTTGCTCCAGGTCAGAAGGAACGCCGTAATGAAGGCCAGCCCGAACGTGCCGACCAGCGCCAGGGCTTGGAGCACGACGGAGTTCTGCCAGATGTGCGCCACAGTGCTCCACGGGAATCCGGTGAATATCCACGACTTTATCCACTCGCCGAGGACCACGGCCGCGGAAAACGCGGCAAGCCCCCTCTTGTACGCGAAAAGCGACGCAAGCCCTATGGTGCCGCCGGAAAAGCATATCACGAACACGGCGTGTACCACGGGCGCGACCCACCCGAACGTAGTCCATTCGAACGGCGTCTCTATCCAATGGAAGGAAACAAAGTACGCGAGGGCGCACATGGCCCAGACCTGCAGGCCCGCCCTTATCCTGGTCGACGCAGACTGAAGCACGTAGAACTGCGCCGACAGATAAAGCGAGAACGGGACCCAGCTCCACCAGTACGGTATGAATCCCACGCCGCCCAGAAGCCCGAACACGACCAGCGCCGACACGCGCACGGCCTTCGGAAACCTGCCGCCAACCGCTTGGCAGCCGCGGGCGAACTTTTCAAATCCGCCCATTAGCCTATTCATACGGGTTTTCAATTTCCATCTCCCTTAACACCATCACCTCTATCCCCTCCATCTCCCTCGCGGCCTTGCCGTCCATGTGGTCGTAGCCGAGAAGGTGCAGCACGCCGTGCGCGCACAGGTGCGCCAGATGCGCCGTGAAATCGCCCGGCGCGTCCCTTCGCACCGCGTCGAACGAAACCGCGACGTCGCCGGGCAGCATCGCATCGCCCGTCTCGAACGACAGGACGTCCGCCGGCTTGTCCATGCCGCGGAATTTCCTGTTGAGCCTCTCAAGCTCGGCGTCGTTCGCGAGAAGAACGCTTATGCGCGCGCCGCAATCCAGCGCGCCCGGCAGGACGCGGGAAAGCGCGCGCACGACGCGACGGACCGTTGTCCGCGGGCTCGGCCTAACCGAGTTCCACCGGCCGTCCGCGACGGCAAAGCATACCTTCGCGCTCATTCCCTCTTTCCGTTCCCGGCGAACTTGTCGACGCCTATGCCTATCATCTTGTTTATGTCTATCGCGTTTTGCGCGTATTCAAACGAGCCGCCGTCGGTCATGAAGTCCGCGCTGGATCCGGGGATGACCGAGGCGTATTTCGCGCCCATCAGCCCGTCGCTCAAGATAGCAAGCGCAGAATCCTCCGGTATCCTTATAGAACCGTCGATGGACATGACCACGCGGACGGAATAGTCGGACTTCAGCTCGAGCGCGGCCACAGTCCCTATGCCTATGCCGGACAGGCGGACGGCCGCGCCCTTCTTCAGGTCGCCTATGTCCCTCACCGTCGCGACCAACGTATAGGATCCGGAGCGGCGCGCTGGAAACGCCAGGACGGCCAGCAGGACTAGAATAACGAACGAAAATGCGTATGCGGCGGCCCGGCTCATGTCACTTCCTGAAATAGTCGCTCGCATAGTTCACAAGCTCGGCTATAGGCAGCCGGATCTGGGCCATGGAATCGCGATCGCGTATCGTCACGGATTCCGGATGCTTCTCCAGCGTCTCGAAATCTATGGTCACGCACAGCGGAGTCCCGATCTCGTCGTGCTTGCGATAGCTCTTGCCCACATTGCCGCCGCTTTCCAACACGACCCTGCCTATCCCCAGAGCGCGCAGGAGCGACAGCACCTCCGCGGCCTTGGCCACGATAATGGAGTTGTTGCGGGCCAGCGGCACCACGGCGACCTTCACGGGCGCCAGATGTTGCCTCAGGCGCAGGACTATGCGCACGCTCCCGTCTTGAAGCTTTTCCTCGCCGTAGGCCTCCACAAGCAAGGCTATCACGCCGCGGTCGACGCCGGCCGAGGGCTCCACGACGTACGGGACGTAGCTTTCCTTGGTGAACGGATCGGTATAGACGAAGCGCGTGTCCGAATCCTTGTTCGGGCGCACCTTCGCCAGCAGGCCCAGATCGCCGTTGTCCCTGGAATGCGAGCCGAGGTCATAGTCCGTGCGGCTCGCCACCCCCTCCAGCTCGTCCCAGCCGTGCGGAAACCTGTAATATATGTCTGCCGTCGCGTCGGCATAGAGCGCGAGCTCCTCGGGCTTCTGGAACTCGACGCTGATATTGTCCTTGGAAAGCCCCTGGGCGTGCCACCACGCCAGCCGGCTTTCGACCCAGTACTTGTGCCACTGCTCCTGATCCCCAGGCTTTACGAAGAACTCGAGCTCCATCTGCTCGAACTCGCGCACGCGGAAGACGAAGTTCTTGGGCGTTATCTCGTTGCGGAAGGCCTTGCCTATCTGGGCTATGCCGAACGGTATCTTGCGCGAGGTCGAATCGAGTACGTTCCTGAAGTTGACGAATATGCCCTGGGCGGTTTCGGGACGCAGGTACGCGAACGATCCCTCGTCCACGACCGGGCCTACGTTCACGCGCATCATGAGGTTGAAGTCCCTCGGCTCGGTAAGATCCGTCGAACCGCAAAAATCGCACACGCCCGGCTTGGCCAGCTTGTCCGCGCGCATCCTCTGCTTACATGTCCTGCAGTCGACGAGAGGATCGGAAAACGCGTCCTCGTGCCCGGAATGGCGGTATATCAGCTGGTGCCCGAGTATCGCGGAGTCGAGCCCCTCCACGTCGTCGCGGTCGTACACCATCGACTTCCACCACGCCGCCTTCAGGTTGTTCTTGAGCTCGACGCCGAGCGGGCCGTAGTCGTACGTGCCCTTGAGCCCGCCGTATATACCGCTCGCCGGATATATGAATCCCCGGCGCTTGCAAAGAGAAACCAATTCATCCATATTTTTCACAGCCATGCACAACTCCTTGTTATGCGGCGATAATACCCATGGCCCGGGCATAAATCAAGGGGAATTTCCCCACTTGCGCTTGCGAAATTCCGTGCTATCATATCGGGCATGATAATAAGCTGCCCCAAATGCAAGACCGAATTCGAAGTGGAGGATGGGGTGTTCTCGGCCGGGGACGTCCGATTCCAGTGCTCGGAGTGCGGATTCTCGTGGCTGGAGCCCAAAAGGCTGCCCAAGCTTCCGGCAGAAAGGCTCGAAAAGGCAAAGCTTATGAAAAGCCTCGGAATACGGGCCGCCGGCACGCGGCCGAGGGCCGGGGCCGGATGGGGCCTGGCGCGCGCAGTCCTCAACCTCAAAAACGCCGCGTTCTTCACGGTCGGGGCCGCATTCGTCCTGGTTTTTTCGCTCCTGGCCCGCCTGGCGATAGAACGCGCCCCGGCGGCGGACGACGCAAAACGGGCCGCCATGCTTTCCATGGCGCAAAAAGAATCCGCGGGCTCGGACGCGCTGGAGATAGAGGTGGTGCGCCCGCTCGAATCCGAAGTGCAGGGAAGCGACATATACGTCATGCTAAAGGGCTTCGTCCACAACTCCACGAACCGCACGCTTCCTGTGCCGAAGCTCGTCGTGCGCCTCCTGAACCGCCAGGGACGGATACTGCAGGAGCAGGAAAGGGAGATAGAGGCGCGCGAGCTTGGGCCCGGCCAGGACGCCGACTTCGCGTTCAGGATATACATGTTCTCGGACCAGATATACCAGTTCCGGGTGGATTTCGCCGCGGAGGGGAAAATATGAGGCGCGCCGCCGCATTGCTCTTAATGCTCGCGACCGCCCGGCCGGCGCTCGCCCTGTGGGCAAAGCAGTTCGGCGTGTCCGACATGCAATACAGGGTATGGGTGGAAAGCGGCGACAAACACAACACCACCTACGGCTTCTACCTGACCTCGTTCCCGTGCTACGCCCAGAACAGCTCGGAATACTTCAAAACCCAGACGGGCGGCAACATACTCACACTATATTGCCTCGCCCCGCCGGAAAACATAACCCTCGGGTACGTGACGCGCCCCAACGGCGCATTCGTGCCGAAGAACGCGAAGCTCGACGGATACATGGTCTGCCCGGTTTCGATAGCCGGCCTCGGAAAAGGCGACGTGAAGCCGCGGCTCGCCGTCAACATAGACAAATGCCCGAGGAAAAGCATAAAAGGCTCGGAGAACCAGAGCCTTATAAAAACCGGCGCGAAGTTCGAGGGCAAGACAGTGGGCGAGGCCATGTCGCCGCAGGAAAACGACAAGGCCAAGACGACCGCGCAGCCGGCACAGGCTCCGGCCGCTCCCGCCGCCCGCCCGCAGGAACCGGCGGATGGCGCCGCCCCGGCCCGCAGACCCGCCGAATCGTACGACGACCCCGGATATCAGGCGGAAGACGAGCGGCACGGCCAGCCGGACGACATAGAGCCGGAGGACCTGGAGTACGACTTCGAAACCGAAAGCCTCGACACGGAATACTGATGCCAGAATATACAGTCCCCCCAGACCTGAACGGCGCGCGCATAGACAAGTTCTTCGCCGCTATGATGGGCGACGCCGTTTCCAGGAGCCAGATACAAAAGGCCATAAAGTCCGGACTGGCCATAGACGCGGACGGAGCGACGGTCGCTGAGAACAATAGGAAGGTCGCAGAGGGCGAGAACTATTCCATAACCCTGGCCACGCCCCGCGAATCCCCGGCGCGGCCAGAGGACATACCGCTAGACATCCTATATGAAGACGACGACGTCATAGTCGTGAACAAGCCAGCCGGAATGGTGGTGCACGCCGGGGCCGGAGTGTCGGACGGAACGCTTGTTAACGCACTTTTGCACCATACGAGCCTGTCGTCCATAGGCGCGGCGGCGGGCCGGTCTGGGATAGTCCACCGGCTCGACAAAGACACGTCGGGCGCCATGCTCGCGTGCAAGACCGACCGCGCCCATATAGCCATGTACCGCCAGTTCGAAACCCATTCGGTCAGGCGCGAATACGCGGCCATAGTATGGGGGATACTTAACCCCGCCAGCGGCACGATAGACAAGAACCTCGCGCGCAACCCGCGCAATTACCAGGAGTTCGTGGCCGTCCCAGAGGGCGGCAAGACCGCGGTAACACACTATGAAACGACGAAAGTGTTCTCGGGCGCGAAGTTCAAGCCGATGAGCCTTATCAAGTGCAGCCTCGAAACCGGCCGCACGCACCAGATAAGGGTGCACATGGCCTCGGCCGGGCACCCGATACTCGGAGACAGCGCGTACGGAAGCCAGGGCCGCCTCCTCCGCACGGTGGAAAGCCGCGAAGCCGTGGCCATACTCAAGTCCGCGGCGCGCCAGATGCTGCACAGCAGGAACATATCGTTTCGGCATCCGACAAGCGGCAAAGACATGAGGTTCGAGGCGCCGATACCGCCCGACATGCAGGCGGTGATGGACGGACTAAAGGCCCTCAATACTTGATACAGCAATAGACGGCGCAGTTCGCCGGGCGGGGATGGCGGCGGGGCACAGGGCAAAACCTAAACTCCGGCACCTTGCCCTACTATTCCGCCATGTACGAGCCGGACAAGCTCAACCCGCAACTATATCCCACATCAAGGGTCTTGGAAAAATCCGCTACCAGTATTCTATTATCGGTGTACAAGTAGGCCATTACCGCAAGATTCGACGCATGCGCACTATTCGCGTCATTACACTCTATCATAACCGATAAAGGCAAGTCTTGCGCTCCTGATACTTTAGGAATATCGAAACCGGTTATCTTATACGAAGTACTCTTCCTCGTGACGTTTATTCCCACCTTTATGTTAAAATTCACAAACTTCCCTATTCGGTGCATATATCCCGAACTACTCCTCACGGCAGCGTCATCCCACTTGAGATTCTTCAGCTCCTTGGATTCGACAGTAAAGTCGGCCTTGAGAGCATACTTGCTTAAATCCTGTGCCGCGGAGACGGCCGGAATCTCGGTTTTCAACGCGTATTTCGAGAGATCGGCGGAAGCGGGGATGTCGGCCTTCTTCGCGTACGCCGCCAAGTCCGCGGCTTTCGCATACTGCGACAAATCCGCCGAAGCCGGAATCTCGGCCTTTTTGACATAGCCACTCAAGTCCTGCGCGGCCGGAATTTCGGCCTTTTTCGCGTACGGCTCCAGGTCGGCGGCTTTCGCATAGCCCTCCAGATTCGCCGCGGACGGAATCTCGGTCTTGAGAGCATACTTGCTCAAATCCTGCGCCGCCGGAATGTCGGCTTTCTTCGCGCATTGAGCGACGCTCGACTTCAAGGAGGTTATTTCTTCCCTCAAAGATTCCATGTCCTCTTCCAGCTCCGACGGGTCGAACCCGGCGGATGTAGCGGCGGCCGTCCTGTTTGCCCTGGCCGTCCCGCCAGTCCTTGCCGTCCCGCCCGATCTGGCCGTGCTGCCCGATCTGGCCGCGCCCCGGGATGTGCCGCCGCTTCGGGCGGATTGCGGCCGTTTCGGCGCTCCCTGCGCGGTATAGGAAACCATTCCGCCCAGCGCCGCGGTCAAAATCATAATGCTTGCCGTATGCCTCATTTTCTCCTCCCCTTTGAAATGTCGCGCATCCAAAAGGTCGGGGAGTTTACAAGAATCTAGTTTGTGAAAGACTCGCTGTGGCCTTTGGGATAAGCCGTAGGCTTGTCCTTGGACATACACCACAGCCTCCCCGTTCTATGACGAGGATACAAATCAAAGCGCGTATCAACGCTCCACAAACTTGAGCCTTGCAAATTGGCCCGCACCCCATTAAGGATACGCCTTTATTCTACCATACTCTCAAAAGGCTGGCAAGCAGAAAAACATACGGCGGAAACGACAAACCGAATGTTCGCTAAATGTTTCACGTGAAACATTTTTGCAAAATTCCCGCCCGCGCGCGAACGACAGAGGCAAACGGGAACTACCACCGCAGTATCAAATTCCTGAATTTCGCCTTGAGGGCGCCCTCGAAATCGCGGTCGGTGAAAAACTGGATTATGTCGCGCATAGGAACCTGATCCTTCATCGCGGCGGGCGGACGGAACTTCTGCAGCGCATAAGTCCCCACCCCCCTCTCCGACAGAACGTCGGCCAGGCGCAGTATGTCGCCCTTTGAAAGCACGCGCGGATCGCACGTGGTCCGAACCTCGAACGGCACGCCGCTTCCTATGACCATGTCAAGGCTCTCGAACGCCGGCGCGGCGGAACCACCGACCTTGGTTATGAGATCGTACCTGTCCGCCGGGCCCTTGACGTCCAGGCCTATCCAGTCGACCAGCGGCAGAAGCCTCCTCAGGCCGTCCGGCGAACAGCCGTTCGTGTGCAGGCCGATCTTGTACGGGGCTATGCCGCGTATCTCGCTAACGGCGGCGGCTATCTCTTCCGACTGGAGCGTGGCCTCGCCCCCGCTGAACACCACGGCGTCGACGGTCTTGGCCCGGCGCCGCAAAAGGTCGAGGACATAGGCCCAGTTCTCGGCGTCCTTCGGCGCGCGCGCGCGCAATTCAAACAGGTGCGGATTGGAGCAATACACGCACCGCCATGTGCATCCCTGCAAGAACAGGACTATGCTTATCGCGCCCGGATAGTCGATAGTAGTGAACGGGACGAAGCCCCCTATGATGGGAAAGGCGGAAGGCATGTCTTTCTACCCCTCACCCGGGCCCCTCCCCGCCGAGGGGAAAGGGCAGAACGAATCAGGCCGCCTTCTTGCCATAGACTGAGCAACAGTGCGCGTCCATCGAGCCAAGCATCACGGACTCGCGGAAGAACTTGCGTTCCTTGAACTCGGACTTCTTGCCCTTGTTGAAGTTAGAAACCGGACGGCAATAGCCCATGGAGCGCGTCCATATCTCGCACTTGGTCCTCTTCGCGTTCTCAACCATCATAACAACCTCCCTTTCGTTTTTCGTTTCATCTCTGCCTCAATTTCCCGCGCCAACCCTTACGGCGCGAAAACCTTCACGCGGCCTGGAGCTTTCCGGCACCCAGGCTTAGCCCATGCTCCAGCTCCTCGTCGCAGATGGGGCAATACTCGTGCTCGCCCGCGATGTAGCCGTGCTTCGGGCATACCGAGAACGTCGGAGTTATCGTAAGGTACGGTATCCGGTAGTTCTCGAAAATCCTCCTTATTATGTTGCGGCACACGCGCGAATCGGAAATCCTCTCGGCCATATAGAGATGCAAGACCGTGCCGCCGGTATATTTGGCCTGAAGCTCGTCCTGAAGCTCCAAGACCTCGAACGGGTCGTCGCTGTACCCGACCGCGACCTGCGTCGAGTTCGTATAGTACGGAGCCTCCTTGGTCCCGGCCTGTATGATGTCAGGATAGACCTTCTGGTCCTCCTTGGCGAACCGGTAGGTCGTGCCCTCGGCCGGCGAGGCCTCCAGATTGTACATGTGCCCGGTCTCCTCCTGGAACTCCTTCATCTTGGCGCGGATGTGCTCCAAGAGGTCGAGGGCCATCTTCTGACCGTACTGGTCCGAAATGTCGTGCGCGTCGCCAGTGAAATTGCGGATCATCTCGTTCACGCCGTTGATGCCGATGGTCGAAAAATGGTTCTTGAAGCTCCCCAGATAGCGCTTGGTGAACGGATACAGGCCGCCGTCCATCAGCTTCTGTATGGTCTTCCTTTTTATCTCGAGGCTGTTCTTGGCCAGATTCATAAGGTGGTCGAGGCGGTAGTACAGGCCTTCTATGTTGCCCTTGTAGCTATAACCCAGGCGAGCGCAGTTTACAGTCACGACGCCTATCGAACCCGTCTGCTCTGCCGAACCGAAGAGGCCGTTGCCGCGCTTCAAAAGCTCGCGCACGTCGAGGCGAAGGCGGCAGCACATGGAACGCACGTCGGTCGGGTTCAGGTCGCTCGTGACGAAATTCTGGAAATACGGCAGGCCGTACTTGGCCGTCATCTCGAAAAGAAGGTCGGCCAGCTCGCCCTCCCACTGGAAATCCTTGGTCACGTTGTACGTCGGAATGGGGAACGTGAACGGACGGCCCTTCGCGTCGCCGGCCGCCATGACCTCTATATAGGTCCGGTTTATCATGTCCATCTCGGACTGAAGGTCGCCGTAGGTGAAGTCGACCTCCCGCCCGCCTATCTTCGGATGCTGGGACTTGAGGTCGGCCGGACACGTTATGTCGAACGTGAAGTTGGTGAACGGAGTCTGCGTGCCCCAACGGCTAGGCACGTTGAGGTTGTAGATAAGCTCCTGCATCTTCTGCTTGACCTCGCGGTAGGACATGCCGTCGAGCCGTATGTACGGCGCAAGGTACGTGTCGACCGAGCTGAACGCCTGGGCCCCGGCCCATTCGTTCTGCAAAGTGCCCATGAAGTTGACCATCTGGCCCACGGCGGCGGACAGATGCTTCGGCGGAACGGATTCGACATGCCCCGGAACGCCGTTGAAACCCTCTTCCAAAAGCTGGCGGAGGCTCCAGCCCGCGCAATACCCGGACAGCATCGAAAGATCGTGCAGATGGATATCGCCGCTTCGGTGAGCCTCGCCAATTTCCTTCGGATAGATGTAGGAAAGCCAGTAATTCGCGACAATCTTGCCGGAAATGTTCAAAATCATGCCGCCAAGGGAATAACCCTGGTTCGCGTTCTCGTTTACGCGCCAGTCCAGCTGGTTCAGGTATTCGGTTATAGACTTCTCGACGTCGACCAGGACCTTGTTCGACTCCCTGGCCTGGGCGCGCTTGTCACGGTAGATCACATACTGCTTTGCCGTGTCGTAATACGACGACTGCAAGAGGACGTTCTCTATTATATCCTGTATCTTTTCCAGGAATATCGCCTGATCGGCCGTGTATTTGTGGTTGACGACATCCACGACGCGGGCGGTAAGGCGGTCAAGCTCGTCGTCCTCGAACTGATTGGTGGCATCCCCGGCCGCCTTTATGGCATGGCGAATCTTGGCGGGATCGAACTCCACAATGTCGCCGTTCCTGCGGACAACCTTGCGGGAAACAAGCTCCCCAAGATCGGACATTTTTATTATATCAGCCGATTCTGACACCCTCTCCTCCCTTAACTATTTATTTTTTTGATTTTTTATCCCTTTTTCTTCCTCGAAATACAATATATAGTATTTTTTCGCAACGGGCAAACAAAATATTGTGTTTTTTCTGTAAAAAAATACTTGACTGAGGAAAAAATAGAAAAAACTTAAAGTTATAATCAAAATATGTTATAATGAGGGAAAAAACAGGGAGAGAATCGGGAATGGGGTCGATATACGCCATAATAGGAACCATAACAGCCGCAGGATCGTGGTGGATCTGGTTTTGCCTTAACCACTTCAAAATAACTGATATTTCCGGCATACTGCCGTCGGACATGGCCTATGTCATCTTCGCGGCCGCCCTGCCGGTGGCGCTTTTGCTGATGGCCGGAGCCATAGCCGTATCCGCCATATCGCACAGATCCGCCGCAATACAAACCCGAATCGCCGCCAGGGCCCTTAAAGAATCGGAAATACAGTCCAGGGCCGTGGCGAGCCTTCTCAAGCTCGGCTTCGCGTCGCAATATTTCGCCGCCATGCCGTTCGTCATGGCGGAACTGGCCTCCGCCATGGCCGAAATAATGTCGAAAACCGCCGCCTGCTCCGACGTGGTGATATACGACGCGCTTTCCAAGAAGGGCGAAAACAAACTATACGCCGTGGCAGGCGCGCTTGTCTCGGCAGCGGAGGCGACGCCGCATTTCGCCACCAACCTCAGGCGCGCGATAAGAAAGGACGCGGATGCGGGCGAGCTCGCCCGGAAATTCGCCGCGAAGTACCAGCGGCTGATGACGTCGCTTCGCGCGCACGATCCGGACGGCGTGCTGTTCGACGCCATCGACGGCGGCATAATCGGCCGCGCCTACATAATACTAGCCTCCGCCATGGCCGCCGGCAAGGACGAGGACTAACGGGAGACGAGCCTCGCCTCTATGCCGAGGGTCAGCGCTATTTCCACCGTATGCACGGCCTCCTCGGACGCGGAGGCAGAATGTATCTTCCGCAGTTCCTCGCCCAGCCTGGACTGCTGGTCCACGGTCATCCTGCCTAATTTATAACCTACGACATTTTCGTAATTCATTTCCTTTTCCCTTCAAAACCATAGTTAAATTCATCCAAACTCTCCGGACAAGACCGGAGGAGACAGATTGCGCAATGCGGCATATGCAAGTATGCACGCCGGCTATGCCGACGAACACGAAGACGAAGCGAAGCGGGAGACAACCGCGAACATAAAAGAAAGCTTCACGAACATGCGGCCACTGTAGACCTAACCGGAACCGGGGTCAAGAAAAATCCCCGGGCGAGCCCGGGGAACACGGTCAATAGCCCAAAATCTGGCGCTCCTTGGAGATCCGCTTGCGCTCGCGCCGGACGGCCTCGTTCTTCTTGCGCTTCCTTTTGGCGGTGCCGGTCTCGAAATACTTGCGCTCCTTGGTCTCGCGGAGGAGCCCCTCCTTCTGACCCTTCTTCTTAAGCACGCGAAGAGCCTGCTCTACATTGTTGTCCCGCACAAGAACCTTTACCATTAAAATCACCTCCCTTGGCGATGGCAAAACAGTTGAAATCCGCGCCAATATAAAGCGAACCGCGCGAAAATGCAAGAGGAAACAGCGGCGAACAATCAAATGCCCGACGCTATGCGCAGCCAATCTTCGGGCGAAACGTCCCCGGCCCTTAGGACCGGAGAAAGCCCCAAGCGCTCCAAAACACCGGCCGGAACGGACTTCAGGCTGCCCCTTAACATCTTGCGCCTGTGGGAAAAGGCCTCGGATACGAGGACCTCCACGCCCTCCAGGACTTCCGGCGAAGGACGGCTGGCGGCGCGCGCGAATCCCACGACGCTAGAATCCACCTTGGGCGGCGGGAAGAACGCGCTCCCAGGCACGCCGAACAGCACCTTCGCCCGGTACGTAAGGGCCACCAGTATCGATATGCGCCCGTAATCCTTGCCCGACGAGGCCACTATGCGCGCCGCAACCTCGCGCTGGAACATGAGCGTCATGCTTTCGAACCACCCGCCCTTAAGCCATACCGCCAGCAGCGGCACGGAAATATTGTACGGCAGGTTGGAACACAGCCGCGCGCCGGCGAACCGCGAATAGTCGAGCCCCATCGCGTCGGCCTTGACTATCTCGAGCCGCTCCTTATATACCGACCTAAGCTCCTCCAGCAGCCCTATCGCCCGTCGGTCGACCTCCACCGCCACGACCTTCCCCGCCCCGTTCTTCAGAAGCGCGCGGGTAAGCCCGCCCGGGCCGGAGCCGACCTCCACCACGACCGAATCCGATATGCCCGGCACCTGCCTTGCGATCCTGTCGGCAAGATTGAGGTCCAGGATGAAGTTCTGGCCCAGCGACCTTCGCGCCGCAAGGCCGAATCGAGCGATGTAATCCGATACCGGAGGAAGTCCGTCGTACATGGGCATATTTTACTCGCCAGAATCCGTTTTGCATAGTATAATATGGCAAAGGAGAAACCATATGAAGGACAAATCCGCATCCGGCGCGTCGATGGTCGAAATGCTGCTTATCATCGGAATAACCATAGTGGTCGGCGCGGCCATAATAAGGCAAAGCGGCGAGGCAAGCGAAAAAGTCCGCCGCCTCAAGGCGCAGAACCAAATAACGGATCTGAGGCGCAAGGTCAACCTGATCTATTCCGGGCGGAGCTGGCCGAACAACATGCTCGAGGACGATTTCACGAAGGATCTTGGGCTCAGGGGGCTAGACCTTCTGTCCCCGTGGAAGGCCGACATAAGGGAATACGGAGAACGCGACGGCGCACGGCGCTACGGCAACATAACGGTCACGCCGAACGACGGCTTCAAGACGAACAAACACCTCGCAAACCCGGGCTTCGGGCTCAAGGTTCCAAAACTCGCCCGGCAGTCGTGCATATGGCTCGCCAACCAGTTCATGGAGGACAGCGCGTGCATCATCCTGAACGACAAGCCGGCCGTGTCGGACAGCAACTGCGCCAAGAACACGGCGACAATCATAGAAGGATGCAACGCCGACGAGAACTCGGTCCAGATATGGTTCATGAAAGAGTAGCGCCGCTAGTCTAGTCCGCCACGCCCGCGGCCAGAATCATTCCGCCAAAGGATGCAGCGCGAGCGCGGAAGCGAGCCTGTCCTTCATCACGTGCGTATAAATCTGCGTAGTCGCTATGTCCACATGGCCGAGCATGGCCTGGAGAGAGCGCAGATCCGCCCCGCCCGCCAGCATGTGGCTAGCGAACGAATGCCTGAGCACGTGGGGCGAAACGCGCCGCGGATCCATGCCAGCCGCGACAGCCAGGCCCTTCATGGCCTTGAAGAACGCATCGCGAGTGAAGTGGCGGCGCGCGTCGCGCCCGGGAAAAAGCCACCTCGAATCCGGACGCACGGCGCCGTACCTTTCGAACTTCTCGCGGATAACTCCGCCTGCCGGAACCAGGCGCTCCTTGTTCCCCTTGCCAACGACGGAAACAACGCCCTGAGACGCGAAATCGCGCGAGTACGGAAGCGACACCAGCTCGGACACCCTCAGCCCCGTGCCGTACAGGAGCTCTATCATGAAATCCATGCGCGCATCCTTCGCCGCCGCGGCTATCAGCGCCTCGACCTCCTCCATGGACAGGTATTTCGGCAACGGGCTGCCGAGCTTGGGCGAATATATGCCAACGGCCGGATTCTTCTTAACCATCCTTTCGGACACGGCGAACGCAAAAAATCCGCCTATCGCGGAAAGCCTGCGCGCCTGTGTCCGCGGGCTCAAGCCTTCCAGACCAGCCAGATACCCCCTTATGTCGTCCGCGCTTGCGTCCAGCATGTCCTTGCCCAGCGAATCGGCGAAGGACGACAGGTCGGCGGCATAGGCGCGAACCGTGTTCTCGCCCGCCCCCCTTTCCGCGACCATCATCTCCAGAAATTTTTTGATGACATCCGCCATGACTGCATTATACTATAAAAACAATGAACAGAATACAAAAAACCGGAGCGCAGGGCATAGGCGCCGTAAAACAGATCGCCTCGTTCACGGCATTCCTCGCAAAATCCGTGTACAACTGGTTCGCCCCGCCGTTCTATCCGAAGGAAACGCTAGCCCAGGTCCTGGAAATCGGATTTTACTCCCTGCCGGTCGTGGCGCTTACCGCCATGTTCGCCGGAATGGTGCTGGCCATGCAGAGCTATTCCGGATTCGCTTCGTTCTCGGCAAGCTCCGCCGTGCCCACGGTCGTGGTGGTTTCCATCACGCGCGAGCTCGGACCAGTGTTCGCCGGGCTTATGGTAGCCGGACGCATAGGCGCCACGCAGGCCGCGAACATAGGCGCCATGCGCGTCACCGAACAGATAGACGCCCTTTCCACCATGTCCACCAACCCGTTCAAGTACATAATAGCGCCCAGGATGGTCGCCGCGGTAATAGCCATGCCGTTCCTTGTCCTTATCGCCGACATAATAGGCGTATTCGGCGGATTCGCGGCCTCGGTCGGCTCGCTCGACTTCAACCCATACATATACGTAAAGAACACCTGGACGGCGTTCGAGGCGATGGACGCGTGGGTCGGCATGGTGAAGGCCATGGCGTTCGGGCTCATCATCTCGGCAATGGGATGCTATTTCGGATACACCACCAAGGGCGGCGCCGAGGGCGTGGGCAAGTCCACCACCAACGCAGTGGTCATGTCGTCCATACTGATACTGATATCCAACTATATGATCACCGCATGGTTCCTAGACAAATGAGAGGAAGACAAAATGAGAGAATACAAAAATCCCGCCGATTATGAAGCAACGGATGCTCGGACGATCGGACGGTAGATGATAGCATTGCGCCGCATAGACAAGTCGTTCGGGGACAAAAAGGTACTGGACGGCCTCAGCCTCGAGGTAAAGGACGGCGAATCCGTGGCCATGCTGGGGGCCAGCGGATCCGGCAAGTCGGTCACGCTCAAGCTCATCCTCGGACTTGAAAAGCCGGATTCTGGCGAAATAGAATGCGGGGAAAAGAAAATCGGAATGCTGTTCCAGAACGCCGCCCTGTTCGACAGCATGACGGTGTGGGAAAACGTAGCGTTCTCGCTTGTCAACAACATGCATATGAACGCGGACGAGGCCAGGCGGACAGCCCTACAGAAGCTTGCCGACGTCGGGCTCGGACCGGAAGCCGCCGACCTCATGCCATCCGAGCTCTCCGGCGGGATGAAAAAGCGCGTAGGGCTCGCCCGCGCGATAGCCGACGACCCGAAGATACTCCTGTTCGACGAGCCGACGACCGGGCTAGACCCCATAATGTCCAAGGTCATAAACGACCTTATCCTCAAGGTCGTGCGCGAGCTTCACGCGACCGCGCTCACCATCACGCACGACATAGCCTCGGCCAAGACGATAGCCAACCGCATAGTCGTGCTTAACGGCGGAAAAATAACCTGGAGCGGCAAGCCGGCCGAGCTTGAGCACACCGACAACAGGTACGTGCGGGAATTCCTAGGAAAGAAATGAAAAACGTGGCGCCCGGCCTTCCTTTTATCTTCGGAAACGCCCGGCATAACAAGCATCCTATAAATGCCGCGAGGCCCTATTGAAAAGCATACGAGCTATATTGGCATTATCCGGACATAGGCCTTCCCAGTCGGCCCACGGCGACGACGGAGCGGCTATGTGCGATGCCTCCTCGCCATAAAGGTCTATAAGCATGTTCAGGAACATCCCCCCATTCAAGCCTTTGGAAAAGGCCATGGCCATATATCCCTCGATTTCTGCCATGTATTTCCTGGCCAGCTTCGTTTCGATGCAATCGAGCGCCGGACATATTCTATCAAACATAATTTACTCCCTGTCGCTATAGCTTAGTCGTTAGACAAATATAATACCTTTATTTATTTTTGTCAAATACTTTCCGTAAAATTTATGGGCTTGAATAAATAGAGAACAAAATATATACTCTTGCGGAGAAGCGAAATGCCGAAGCAAAAGATTATATTCGAATGCCAAAAATGCGGCGCCAAGTTCCCGCAATGGGCCGGACGGTGCGAACATTGCGGCGAATGGAACACAATCGTCGAATCGCGCGACGAAGGCGCTGCGCCGGCCGGACTTACCCTGGGCGCAGGCGGAGCGAGAATCGCCTTTTCCGACCTTTCCGGCAAAATAGAAGACTATCCCCGCACCACCACAGGCATAGGCGAGCTGGACCGCGTCCTTGGCGGCGGGCTGGTGGACGGCGGCACAGTGCTGGTCGGCGGAGACCCGGGAATAGGAAAATCCACCATACTCCTCCAGGCCGCGGGAAACATCGCCAAATCCAGGAAGGCGTTCTATCTTACCGGCGAAGAATCGGTGGGACAGATACGGATGCGCGCGGCCCGGCTCGGCCTTTCGGAATCGCCGGTCAGGCTGGCCTCGAACTCGAACATCCGGGACATAGCCGCGACCCTTAGGGACGAAACCGAGCCCTCGGCCGTAATCATAGACTCCATCCAGACCATGTTCACAGATTCCATCGAATCGGCGCCCGGCACAATCACCCAGGTGCGAACCAGCGCCAACGAGCTTATCCGCATGGCGAAACAAAAAGGCTTCGCCCTGTTCCTTATCGGGCACGTGACCAAGGAGGGGGCGATAGCCGGGCCGCGCGTGCTGGAACACATGGTAGATACGGTGCTGTACTTCGAGGGCGACCGCGGACACCAGTTCAGGATACTGCGCGCGGTCAAGAACCGCTACGGCCCCACCGACGAAATAGGCGTGTTCGAAATGACCGGAAAAGGACTGGCCGAGGTCGGGAATCCCTCCGCCCTGTTCCTGGCCGAGCGCAGGGGCAACGTATCGGGCTCCAGCGTGTTCGCCGGCATAGAGGGCACGCGGCCGATACTGCTGGAAATACAGGCGCTGGTCTCGAATTCGACCGGCAATGCGAAACGCTCGTCCGTCGGATACGACATGGCGCGCCTAGGCATGATAACCGCAGTCCTCGACGCCCGGTGCCGACAGGAATTCGCCGGCCTCGACATATTCCTCAACGTCACGGGCGGGCTGAAGATATCAGAGCCCGCGGGCGACCTGGCCGCCGCCGCCGCGCTCATGTCGTCGAAAAACAACGTGCCGGCGCCCGCCGACATGGCCCTGTTCGGCGAGATAGGGCTGTCCGGCGAAATCCGCGCCGTGCCGCTTATCGAACAGAGAATCAAGGAGGCCGCGAAGCTGGGCTTCAAAAAAATAATGTGCCCGAAGACGGCGAAGATGAAATTCTCGCCGCCGGCCGGGATACAGGTCCTGCAGATAGGCCATCTGCAGGATTTGGTCAACATGTTCGCGAAATAGGGCCCTAGTCCGACACGTCCGCGGTGGCACCGCGCGCACCGATATACGTATTCGTAATCGACCGGTCGAAATACGCATAGCGATAACCGGGCACCGCATTATCGGACGACGTATAATACGAATAGCCGCCCGCGACAAGGCGGTAAGTACTTGTATTTCCGTTATAATTCGAACCTTGCTGCGTGCTCGACTGGTCTATATCTTCATATAAGTAGCCGACGCCGGCCCATAATCCAACGTTCGAGATCATGCTGG
>JAITSG010000003.1 GCA_031288035.1 Rickettsiales bacterium
CGGAAGGGATTCGGCCGGATATGCTCCGGCAAGCTCGCCAATAGATATCCTCAACCGCAATAATCCAGGCACACGCATTCATAGACCGCGTTCGCGCGCACGGCCTGGCGCACGGTTTCCGAAGTATCGCTGGCGTTAGTCCAGATAGGATCGTAAAGCAGGCAATAGCTATCGCCTGAAGTACTTGTCCCGCACGCGGCCAGCAAAGCCGCCATCAGCACCGGCCTTGCCAGACACAGCGCGAGCCCGCGCAACCATATCCAAAACTTTCTTATCCCGCTTCGCCTTTTCATCGCCAGCACCTTTCGATTTACCGAAGAAATATGCCGCGAATGCGGCGACAATGCCGGAAACCAGAGCGTAAAACCCATCCATCGGATATTTCCTTTCGTTTTATTCGTATAGCACAAAATAAGAACGGAGTCAAGCAATTATTGTTGACAAATGTCATTATCGGTCTATATATAAAGCATGAAAGACATATCGCGCATAGCCAAACAGGCCGGCGTCTTATGGATGGCCAAACAGCCGAACGGCCCCATGCAGCCGAAAGGAGCCGGCACCTACCTCGAAACCTTCCTTATCACGATAGACGGACGCGAGGCCGCGCTCAAAATAAGCTTCGACACCCAGCGCGGGATGTTCGAGGCGGCGGCCGAAAGGCGGCTGGCCGCGCAAAGGCTGCTCTCGCCGTACATTGGCAATATAAAAATCCCGAAAATAATCGGAATAGGGCGGAATTTCATCGTCGAGGAATTCGCCCGGGGCGACGAGATGAGCGGAAAACTCCTCTCCTCCCTGCCGGACGGAGACATAACCGGCATAATAAGCGACCTCGCCGGATTCCTCAACTTCACGCACCAGCATACCGCCCGGAGAAAAAAATCCAAATATCCATCCAGATACGGATGCTTCCCGGACGAAAAAGTCCTGGAATTCTATTCGTCAACGCTAGGGACCGGAGATTTCGAAGCCGTAAGACAGGCGTTCGAGATGGCGCGCAGCGACGAAATAGCCGCGGACGCATACACCGTGCTAACCCACGGCGACCTCCACTCGAAAAACATGCTCTACGACCGGGCGAGCAAAACCCTCTCCATAATAGACTTCGGCGCCGCGGGACGGTCCAGCAGGTATACGGACATATGCCCACCGTTCGCACCGGAGTCCACGGCCCTGTTCGCTATGCGGCGCGACATTATATTCGCCGTGGCGGACGCGTACAACGACATGCCGAAAGAACGCCTTCCGATATACTACGACAAAGACAAAATCGAAATACTCACGGCGCGCGACGCGTTGCGCGAACTCGCCCGAATCTCCATGATAAACGGACGTTCCGACAGCCGCCTCATAAACGCAGGCATCCTCGCCTTTATCCGGGAAAGCCGCCGCGGCCGCTAATTGCGCCCCTTGCCATATCTCGCGAATCGTAGTATAATGCAAGGCGGAGGCGGAAAAAGAACAACACAGCCCTTAAAGCCAGAAACGCGCTCTTTAAGGCGTTCATAATCAACTATGCCGCGGTAATCGCGCTCTGGCTAGTGTCAATGACGGACTTCTATCCGCGGGCAATAAACATTCTCTATCCGGCGGGAGGGATAAACGCAGCTTCGTTCATGCTGAACGCCATCGGGTATTGGAAGATATCGGCGGTTGTGCTGTTCCTCATCCCGGCGATAGCCATACATTGGGAATACGCGCCGAAGAAAAAGCGCAGATAGGACGGCCAACGCCGTTTGGCGGGATTTCACCTAGCCCGCGTCCGGGCCATGCGGGCCATGCGGTTTTTGCGGTACATGCCTATAAATCTATCCGGCGCCCATATGTCGTCCAGGATATAGTCGCCGTTTTCTTCAATATGCATGCCGAGAGCATGGTTCACGTACGGCTCTTTGCGCGTGCGCTTGAATCGAGCGTACCGCACGGCGTACACGAACAGCCGCCTTATGTTGTCGAAGCTGTAGCTTATCTCATTCTCCAGAAGCTTCGTCATCCCGGCCTTGCGAAGGCGCGCAACCTCCTCCCCCACGGAACGGCCGGAGAGCCCGGCAAGGAAGGCCAGCCTGGCACGTCGCCTCTCTCCGCGGCTTTTCTCCAGCTCCGCGGGGCTCAGCCGGGCGGCCTCGTCCATGATGTCCAGATAAAACGGAAGGCCGCTTATTTCATCGGCCAGCTCGAAAATCGACGGGGCGAATTCCTTCATCTCCACCCTTACCGGCGGAATGAGTATGCCCTTGGAGATGCTTGCCGTATCGTGCCCCGGGCCGACAAGCTCCATCGCCACCTTCTCCTCCGAAAGAAACAGCACCGACGCCGCGCCGTCGCGCTCCGCACGGCCCTGCCTGAACGCCAGCATGAAGGGTATCCACCCATCGGATATCGCGGAATTGGCAAGGCGCTCTATCGCCGCTATGTCGGTTATGTCGAAATTGTCGCTGGCCGGCCTGAGCGGCGTGTCCTTCGGATGGTCGTACCTCAGCGCGACAAAAGGGAATCCGGCGGCCAGGGACTTCGCCGAGAACCTCTCTATCACGCCCAGTATTTCGCCCCCGGACATAAATGGCGGCAAAAGCGCGGCGTCCGACACCGGAAGGCCGGTCTTGTAAAGGCCGACAGCCCCTTTGAACTTGAGAAGGTTCGGGCACGAGGAGGCGAGGGCGTCCAGGCCCTTGTCGTCATCCGGCGAATAATCCGATATTATCGTGGATCCGGATACCGCGCGCATCTCACACTCCCGCTATTTCCATGCCGAGCGCGTCGAGGTTCGTCCGCGCGACGGCGGATATAGCGACAACCTTCCTGTTTTTCGGAAGCTTCGCGCGCGCGGCCTTCATCTCCTCCCCGCCGGACAGGGCGTCGATCTTGGTAAGGACTATTATCTCCGGCTTCTTCGCCAGCATTGCGCCGTAATTCTTGAGCTCGTCCCTAATCGCCTTATATGCGCCGGCTATGTCGGCCTGCGTCGCGTCGACAAGGTGCAGGAGCACGCGGCAGCGCTCCACATGCCCCAAAAACCGGTGGCCGAGGCCGGCGCCCTCGCTCGCCCCCGCGATAAGGCCGGGAATGTCCGCTATCACGAACTCGCGCCCATGGTAATAGAACACGCCGAGGTTCGGGTGGAGCGTCGTGAACGGATAGTCGGCAATCTTCGGCCGAGCGGAGGTCAGGACGGAGAGCAGGGTCGACTTGCCCGCGTTCGGAAAGCCGACCAGGCCAACGTCGGCTATGAGCTTCAGGCGGAGCCAGACGGCAAGCTCGTCCCCCGGCGCGCCGGGATCCGCGCGATCCGGGGCGCGGTTGACGGAACTTTTGTAATGCGCGTTGCCGAATCCGCCGCGCCCGCCGCGGGCGACAAGAACCTCCTGCCCGTCTTTCACCATGTCCGCGATGACCGTCGACTTGTCCTCGGCCAGAATCTCCGTGCCGACGGGAACCTTTATCACCAGGTCCCCGCCGGACTTGCCCGTCTTCTCGCGGCCGGAGCCGTGGGCGCCGCTTTGGGCCCGGAAATGCTGCTGGTACCTGAAATCTATTAGTGTGTTCAGGTTCGGCACGGCGACGAAGCGCACGCTTCCGCCCGCGCCGCCGTCGCCGCCCGAGGGGCCGCCGAACTCGATGTACTTTTCGTGCCTGAACGCGCGGCAGCCGTCGCCTCCGTCGCCGGCCTTTACATATATTTTAGCCTGATCCAGGAATTTCATGGTTCTGCGGATTCTAAGCCAGCTTTCACTGCCTTGCAACCAAAATCGTAAAAATTGTTGACAAAATGGCAAATTTATCTATACATTCCACAGCCGTCGAAAAACAGGATAATACCATTGGCAAAAAACTTCTGGCAAAACTGACCCTCCTCATACTCTTGGGACAAAACATAAACCCGGACATCATATTCATAGAAAACGAGCGCAACACTCCGGAAAACAGGGCGAGATTCAATACGGCCATTGAAAAAATCGCGGCAGTCTATCCCGACGCCCCGACGCAAAATTTCGTTATTCCCAGAGCCTTATGCCCGGAATTCGGCTCCATAAAACGTCCGCTATATCCCCGGCGCCGACCGAAAGCATGACGAGCCTGTCCACACCGAGAGCTATGCCCGCAGACGGCGGCATCCTCGCTACGGCCGACAAAAACTCCTCGTCTATGGGATAGGACCTGCCGTAAAGCCTAAGCTTTTCCGCCATGTCGGATTCGAACCGCGCGCGCTGGACGGCGGCGTCGGTAAGCTCGGAGAACGCGTTAGCGAGCTCTAGGCCGCAGGCGTAAAGCTCGAATCGCTCGGCCACATCCGGGTTGGACGGGCTCTGCCGCGAAAGCGCGGCCATGTGCGCCGGATATTCGTACAAAACCGCCGGGCGGCCTATGCCTAAATTCGGCTCTATCCTGTCCATCATAATCTTCTCGAACACGTCGTCCCAGGCGTCGGCGGCCGTCACGTTCGCGCTTTGAGGCGCAAGGGCGGCGAGCGCGTCCCTGTCGCCGACGGTCGAGAACAGGTCTACCTTGCAAAACCGATCGAACGCCTCGGCAACCGTAAGCTTCTCGACACCGTCGTCCGTGCGGCACTCCCTCCCGCGATAGACGAGCCGCGGCGCCGCGAGGGAGAGCAGGGCGGCGCAGTCGTCCATAAGCGCGCTGTAATCCGCGCCCGCCCTGTACCATTCGAGCATGGTGAATTCCGGATAATGCGTTTTGGAAACAACCTCGTTCCTGAACACGTGCGCGAACTGGAATATCCGCGGCAGGCTCTCGGCCAGCAGCTTTTTCATCGCGAATTCCGGACTGGTGTGCAGGTAAAGCTTCCGCCTGTCCGTATGATTATAGCTTTCAAACTCGGTCTCGAAGGCGTTGAGGTGTACCTCCATGCCGGGCGAAAGCTGGAGTATTGGAGTGTCGACCTCCATAAAACCCCCGGCGTCGAACCATCCGCGAATCGCACGGATCACGCGGTTTCGGGATTTCAGATTCTCCATGTTCATCATAACCCCTTAATATTCTGACAATACCTGCAAAACCCGGCCCGGCAAGATGAAATCCAAGCCACGCGCAAGAGCAGGGCGAAACAGAAGATTATTTCTTCGACGGCTCGGCCTTGCCGCCGGAAGCGGCCGCAACCTTGCCCTCGGCCTCTTTCTTCAGATCGCCCTCGGTCGGCACAGCGGCGTCGCCGCCGGCGGCCTCCGGCTCGTCGGCCATAGGCGCGGCTACGGTCACTATCGTAAATTCGTCATGGCTTTCAAAATGCAGGCCCTTGGGGAGCCTGACCTCGCTCGAATGTATGCTGTCCCCGATCCCCAGCGCGGAAACGTCGATCTCTATATCGTCCACAAGGTCGCTTGGAAGGCAGACCACCGCCGCCTCACGCTCCACTATGTTCAGGGCACCGCCGGATTTCAGGCCCTCGGACCTATCCTCGCCCACGAACCGGAAAGGTATTTCGACGGTCATCTCCTTCTTCAGGTCGAGACGCAGGAAATCCACGCATAAAGGCGCGTCCTTCACCCGGTCGAACTGTATGTCGTGCAGCATGGCCATAGTCTTCGCCCCATCGCAGTCCAACTCGAACTGGCGGGTGCGGATGCCCTTGACGGACAGCTGCTTTTGCAATTCCCGCGGGCTTATCGAGATAAGCTCCGGCGGCTGCTTGTTGCCGTAAATGACGCCCGGAATAAGCCCGCGGCGCCTTGTTTCCCTCGCAGCCCCCTTGCCGCGCCTTTCCCGCTTCAGTACCGGGAGAGAGACTTTCTTTGCCATTTTCGCTCCTTAAGTTTAGCCAAACCGCCGGCCTCCAAGGGTGCCGACGACGCACGGAATTATATCCGGGAAACCGCCGAAGTCAAGGTGTTTTTGCAGTCAGTCTCCCTTTGCGAAGCCTCCCTCGTACATCGCGCCGTCGAGGAGCAGGGCCTTAACCATAGGCGCCGAACCAGGGGAATATGAAAAAAGCATCTCGACCCTCGGCGCCGGACCGCGTGCCGCGCTTTGCACGAACTCGTCCACCTTTTCGGCCCGCGTCTCGTTCAGATAGAACTTATAGGCGTCCCTGAACTCCCCCTTCGGGCAGATTTTATCCGGAAACTGCGCGCAGTCGGTATTGACCCAATCCAGCCTAAGCCACACGTAATGGCCGCGGAACGGATCGATCGGATCGTACCCCGTCGCCGCGACCCTGACCTCCATCCCGGCAGATATCCCGCGCTCCAACAAACCTATCCATCCGGCCAGCGCGAATACCGGAAGCGCCAGCGCCAAATAGAGCCATTTCCTCATTTCTTCCTCCCTTTCGCCGCTTTCCTTGCCAAAGCGCCGGCCTTGATTCCGACACCCCTGGCTATCGCCCGCCATATGAAAAACACGCCGAGGAACACCGCGCCGACCACAACGAAGCCGAACCCGCGGAACAAAAGCGTTCCGAACTTTTCGCACAGGAATACGAACACGCGCAACGCGAACAAATCGAAGGCGAGACGGAACAGCCTCGGCCTATGCGCCCCGTGGAGGTAAAACATGGCTATAGCAAGAAGAAGCAAAGTGTTGACGAATCCGGAGTCTACGCCCCTTTCGCCAACCGAAACGAATTGCACCGCGAACGACCATAGGAACGCCAGGCCGGCCAGCAGAGAACCGAGCCGCAAGCCCTTTCCCGCCGTCCCTCGCGTCACCAGCCAGAAAACCGCCAAAAACAGGGCGAATACGGCCAAAACAGGCCACATCCGCCCCATTATAGGCGCCGGCTCCGCGAATTCGAGAGCGAACGCGGCCATGCCAAACAGGGCGAGCCCCCACCATTTCGCGACCGCCGAAAAATTCCCGCATACGCCGAACTTTTCGATAAGGATATGCTTCTGCACGAACAGCAGGCCAAGCGAGGCGTAAAGGATGGCGAGCACGTTCGCGGCTGTGCCGTCCCTAAATCCCCATACGGCCGCGGCCGCGTCGTATGCCTTGTCCGAGGCTATCCACACGAGCGCCCCGGCCCACGCCCAGCCGAGCCACGGCCCCTTGGAAACCAAAAGCGCGGGCAGGGACAGCGCGGCCCACACCATAAGGCCGTCCGCAAAATCCGAATCGAGCTGGTATATCTGGGCTACGAGGGCTATGTTCGCCGCAGCCATGGCCGCATAAGCCACGACAAAACCCTCGTGCGACAAATATCCGCCGCGCGAGCGCCATATCCCGTACGCAAGCGCGGCCTGCGCGCCCAATCCGACCGACAGCTTGAACGCCGCGGGTATGCCGTCCCAGTTGTGCGCGATTATCGACACCACGCCCCACGCGACGAACAATATCCCGGCAAGAAGGAATATGGACGAGAAGATCGAGCGCTTTCCCGCCTCGGCCTTCTCGAACCTTTCTATCGCCCCGGCCTGCGATTTCGTTATCAGCCCGCGCCTCGTCCAAGCCGACAGTTTTTTCCCTATTCCCATAAAAGCCTCCCCTAGAAGAAATACTTTATCTTCATGCCGTACTGCGTCGTCTTAAGCTTTCCCGATTCATAAGACTTGTTGTCGACCCGGTGATCCTGATATTCGCTGGCGCCGTAAACGATACAGATCAGGGGATCCTCCTCGTCCCCGGAATACGCCTCAAACCCGTCCATGCACCCGATGCCATCGGCCGGAATGTACATCTCGTCCGTGGTGACCCAGTTCTTCGAAATCATGGCGCCGGAGGTCCGGACCTTGCCAAGATCGTGCCGCTTCCAGAAAAACTCTATCTGTATATTGTCCTCCAGCGGGATGGCGACGCCGGCCTCCAGGGCATAGCCTATACCGACGGTAGTCGCGCCGTGGAACGTGGTCTCCATGTCCGAATTAACGTACATTACGCAATATCCGGCCGGATCGGCGTCGGGATCTTCTTGCACGCACGGAGTGTCTAACAGAAGATCGCCGTCGTCCCCGTCGTCGACATAATACCCGTCCAGATCCAAGTCGTTGCCGGCATCGTCCGTCCACGTGTTCCACTCATCCGGATCGCGGATGGTATAGTCGTCTATCTTGTTTACGGCCAGGCCCACGTGCGCGCCGACATACGGACGGAACATGCCGCCGGCGACGCGGCTGAACATATTGTCGAACCGGTATATGAAGCCGGCCGAAATGAAGTCGGACGTTATCTTTCCGCCGGAAACCTCGTACCCGTCTATCACCGTTACCTGCGGCTTGGCATCTTCCTCGAGATCCTCGCAATCCTCGACCTCTGGATCGCACTCCCCGTCGCCCTCGGCCCGCGCGAGCTTCGGCCTGGAGGACCGGCGCTGCTGCACCAAGGCGCGGGCATGGTCAAGGCCGAAGAACACGCTGCGCATGTTCGTTTTCGAGGACTTTCGCCCTATACGGCCCGCGGCCGCCGGCGGTTCCGCCCCGTCGCCGCCTATCGCCACGCATTCCTGAGCGTCCTCGTCCCATTCCTCCTCGCCTATCAGGCAGTCGTGCTCGTCGTATTCGTCCTCGTCCTCGTCCTCGGATACGCATTCCCCGAAATCCTCGTCCCAATACTCGCCGTCCGGGCAGGTGGTGTCGACCGGCGTGTCGAACAGGCGCGTGTTTCCGCCATAGCCGAGGCCCTTGAAGCTGGTGTATCCGAACTCTATGTTGAGCTTGTTGTTTATCTTCCGCCCGACGCCGAACGAAGTGGCGGTGACCTTCTCGCCCAGCATCATGGTGGAGCTGGCCTCGCTCCCGTAATCGTACGAGCCCTCCTGGTTGACGCCGCCGCCCTTGTCCTGTCCGGTCATGTACGAAAAGAACGCGTACATGTTCGCGCCGGCGAATTCGCCGCTCTCGTCCCTGTTCTTCTGGCCATAGAAGTACATATACTTGTTCTTGCCGTACATGGGTATCTCGCTCGCCCTGCCCATGGGCTGGGCGTATATCGCGTTTATGCGCGGCGGGACATAATACGCCGACGCCTGGGCAAAAGCCCGGGAGGCCAAGAAAACCGCAACCAGCAATGACAACAACCTTCTCGCCATCAGAATATCACCCTAAGCCTTATCCCCATTTCAGTCACGGAAAGCCTGCCGCTTTCGCCGACGCCGGACAGAAGCTCCTCGGAAACCTCGGGCTCCAGCTCGCACCATCCAGTGTCCGGATTGTACACATAACCCAGATCCGCGGCGCCCGCCGCATAACAGTCCGGCATTCCCACGGTGTCGTCGTCGGTAACGTTCCCGTCGGCGTCGTAGAGAATCTCCACCCCGTCCACGTCCACGTCGGTACCTATTATGGTCACGGTCTCGTATTCGGCCAGGGCATCGCCCTTGGACGCTATGCGGCCGTAGTTCGTCTTCCGGTAATACAGGTCTATCTTCGTCTTCGGCGTCCAGTTGTACTCCACCCCGACCTCTATGTTCCAGGCCGCGCTCTTGGTCGTGGCGCCGAAATGGGTTATTACGCCGTCGTACGAATAATAGCCGGAGTAATCGTCGCCCGTCTCCTCGTCATAATCTATGTTCATGAAGCCTTCGCCCCCGCTTTCCGCCTGAACGTCCCATATGGGGGCATAGCCGGGGCCGACCGGGTCATACACGGCATAGTCGCCAAGGCGGTTGTACGAATATCCGAAACCGCCGCCGACATAGGGGACGAGCGTGGTCTTGAAAAAATCGGAATCTATCAGGTTTTCAAGCAGGTCAGCCAAGGGGAAATACACGTTGACCATGACCGCGGATACGCTGATGCTCCCGCCCTCGACCTCGTAATCGTCGCGGTTTTCACGGTAGAAATCCAAAGTGCCGTCATAGTCTATGTCCTCCCAGACAGTGTAGTTCCAAACCTGGTCCCCGGCCTTCATCCCGCCGCTCGAATACGAAAGGCCGGACATGGTCAAATACGAAACGTCTATCCTTGTCCCGCTGCGGCCCTGCGCGCCCACGCCTACGCCGACGGTCCTGGCCTTGGCCCCCTTCCAATAGCCCGGGTCGTTGTTCATGGGATAGTCTATGAAGTCGTTGCTTAACGCCGCGCCGTCGAACTTTCCGTCGGCGATCGAAAAATCCATATAGAAATGCGCGCCCGGGGCCAAGTCGGCCGCCGAACCAAACATGGTTTCGGGGATGGGCAGGCCGCCCGGCGTATAGACGACTTTCGGCTCGGGCAGCTGGAAAGAATAGGCGCTTGGACTGCGGTATCCGCGCAGCTGTATGTACGTGTTTTCGTCCATCACAGGGGCCTGGCGGTAATCGGTTACAATTTTCGGTGCGGGAACATATTGCGCGCGCGCGAAGGGGGCGGTAACAAATACCACCACGAAAACAAGGACTTGTGCAATCTTAATCAGCCCCATATACTCCTTCCTTACCCTCTTATTATACCATATTTTCGGGGGCAAAAAAAGAAGTATTTTGTAATATTTTGCGGGGCAAACGAGATTCCAGACACGCCGGATTAGCC
>JAITSG010000018.1 GCA_031288035.1 Rickettsiales bacterium
GTCGAACCTATGCCAGACGTGCTATATCCAGCACCCAGGGTGCTGCATGCTATCGCGCTCACGCTCCCCTCAGGACAGTAATAATCCTTCGGACACACCAAGCACGACGCCGAACGGGCGCCGGAGGAAATTATTCCGAATGTCAATAAAATAAAAAGGCGGATTCCGCGCTGCAATATCATATTATCTCTCCCGGCCAAATGATGCCGGGGAGTTAGTAAATCATAAAAGGATGACCCCTTTGGCCTTTAAGGTAAAACCCTTGAACATACGCCAAAGGCTCCCCGACGGGGAGAACGGCGCATCGAAGCGCCAGTCCTTTTACGAGCTTACTAAGGCCCGAGCCATCGTATGGCTGAACAAATTATAGCAGACCGGCGGGAAAATGCAACTATTTACCCCAGGGCTTGAGGTTGAAGGACGCGACCAACGGATCGGAAGATTCCACCTTAATCGACAGGCTCTCATCCTCGCGCCTGAACGAAATCCACGTTTCCGTGCTAGCGACCCGCTTCCACCCGAGGGACGGCATGGCGCGGGCGTAGAAAGATATGAACTCGCGCGCGGAAACCTCGCTCGAGCTTACGAACTGCTCTATTATCCTCACGTCGTCCGTGTCGAACGACATGGCTTCCTCCTCCCTCAGGCCGTCCATAAGGGGTATGTCCTCGAACGCGCTCAAGAACTCGGCCGCCGGGGCGGCGGTGGAAAAAAACGCGGACAATATAAAGACGAGCCATTTCATCATTCCTCGGCCTCCGCCGCGCCGGTTACCATCTCGTCCTTGCTTCCTATCTTGAGCATGACGTCGCTGTGCAGATAGACCTGTATCCTAGTGCCCGCGGGAACCGTGAACGGAATGCGCTGCTTGGCGCTTTCCTGCGCCATCTTCTGCATCACCGTCTTCCAATTCTGCTGTATCTCCATCTTCATCTTGTCCTTAGCGGTAAGGGTCAGCGCAGTCTGCTCGTCGTCCAAATCGAACCCGTACCCCTCGGCCCCGTCCTCTTCGCCGTCGGCGCCGAGGAGCCCCTCCATGTCGTCCACGACCTGGTACGAGCCGTCGGTGCGGCGCGCACGCGTCACCATGTTGGAAGTCGTGGGAAACAGCATCTCCATCGCCACCGGCAGGGCCGAGTACATCAGCGGACGGAGGAACATGTTCTTCATGTATTCGGTGTCGTTCTTGCCCGCTATGCCAAGCCGCCCCTGCGCGTCGGCGGAATACGCGCCTATCTCCTCCAGGTTGAACTCCGCACCGTCCGGGCGGATGAGCCGCTCCCAGTTGACGGTTATCTTCGCTATAGACTGCGTCGCCTCGCCTGCGGATGTGATGTCGCTGGAACCTATTAGCATGGAGCCGGTCGGTATCACTATCGTGCGGCCGTCGCCGCCGTACACGTTCCTTTCGACCGTGGCTATCGCGTCATGATCCGCGTCGCCATTAAGGTCGGAAATGAACAGAGGACGGGTAAGCACCGCGGGTATCGGCTTGCTCTGGCGCAGGACGTAGCGCTCGTCCTTCGGGTCGGTGGAAATCTTAGACGGGTCGTCTATCGTGAACGGAACGAACGACAGCCTCTTCTTCGTAAGTATGCCGAGGGAATCCTCTATCTTCGGATCGGAATTGGCCTCGCTCGGCCCGCCGACGTCGCCGGACTTCGCGGCCGCGCGATTCTCGGCGACCTCCTCGGGATCCGGATTCCACGTGTCCGCGTCGATTATCCGCGCTATCTCACGAAGCTGGGGCAGCTCTGTCTCTATCCTCGCCTCCTCGCTCTTCTGGGAATCCATGACCGCGCCGCGGCCAAGGACGCGCCCGGTCCCCGATTCGACGACCGTTCCGTCGTCCATAAGGGTCCCGATAAGCTTGGAGCAATTAGGCGAGAAAACCTCCTTGGTCCCCTGCGCCCATCCGATGAACACGCCGGAAAAGTCGTACGCCTTGCTGGCATATTTCTTGCAATCGTCGGGGAACACGGTGCGTGGCTTGGCCGCGGCGCCGCCAGCCGCGCCGGCCTTGCCAGCCGCCGCATCGCCCTTGCCGCCGCCGGCCGCGACAGCCTTGCCGGCCGCCGCGCCGACGCTGGACGCATTAGGGGAAGCCCGGGCGGCTGGAGCGCTTTCTTCATCATCCCCCCCTTCGTCCTCCTCCTCCTCGTCCTCCCCATCCGCCTCTTCGGAATCATCGTAATCGCCGGACGCAGATGCGGGCGGCGAGAGAGTCGCCGCGGCCATAACCGGCACTTCTTCCTTCGGCTCGGCGGCCTGGGCTGGCTGCGTCTTCGCGTCCTCGGCATTCGGCACGCCCTCGAGCTCCAGCGGAATCCTGAAATCGCCATCGCGGGCGACGTTGCCCGGCGCGGTTATGTCGGTGTACTTTATGTTTATGAACATCTCGCTCTTGCCCGGGGATTTCGGAGAATAAGACAGGCTTACCGTACAGCCGGTTTCCGGCTTTATGCTGTCCTCGTCCGAACAGTTGTCCGACAGGACGAGGCCCTCGACTTCGTTGGAAAGGCTTACGTCCAAGACCTTTATCGGAGCGTTCGCAACCGACACGTGGGCCGAGTTCTTGTCCTCGCCCCCGACCTTGACGCCGCTTATGACCAATTTCGCCGGATTGACCGATATCTCGGGCTTTATGTGGTCGAACGAGCCGCCGGGCGCAGGCACGCCATCGCCGGACGGGACGGACACCTCCCTTATGGAGCTCGGCGGCTTGAGGTTCGCGACGTCGCCCCCTATACCCTTGTTGCGCATGACCAGAACCGCGCCGACGACGAACGTGCCGAACATGATGAACGCGACGATGGCGAGCAGTATGTTGGTGCGGCGGGTGCGGATGTCGGATGCGCTTTTCTTGTCGTCCGGGAGAATCGCGCCCGTCTCCTGGCCTTGAGTCTTTTTAGAATCGGCCATGGCGCCCCCTATTGCGTCCGCACGACCGCGCAAGGCACGCGCGTCATGGACAGCTTGCTGCAGACCTCGTTCGCCACCTCTATCTGCGTGAAAGGACCTATGCGCAGGCGATAGAACTCGCCTCCGTAATAGCGCTGCTGGCCAAGCTCGTCAACTCCGCTGGTCTCGACAGAATAGAACGGCGTGTATTCGTCGAGCCAAGGAAGCTTTTCGGTGAGCTCGAGCCACTTCTGCTCTATCTCGACCACGGACTTGCCCTGGAATATCTCGACCGAAACCTTGCTCTCGCTCTGCTTGACCAAGGGCACGTAGTGGTTCGGCAGTATCGAGCCAGAGGTACGGCCCGTCGCCTTCGGGTTGGCCATAGCGTCGGTCGAGGCCGAAGGAGAGGCCGCCGGCGCGGAAGACTGCTGGGACATGGGCAGGTATGCACCCACCCCGGCCATGCCGGGGACGTATCCGCCCGCGACGCCGCCCATGTATCCGCCGGCCGCGGCGCCCGCGCTGTACCCGCCGCCATAGCCGCCGTATCCGGACGGAGCCGAGCCGCCGTACACGGCGCCGTATCCGCCCGTTGGAACGCCGCTGGCCGCGGAGGTTCCGGCCGCGCCGCCGATGGAGCCGGCGACAGCGATAAGCTCCTGCGGCGGAGGCGGGTTGGACAGAAGGTACGGCTTCGACCTAAGCTTTATGCAGACGAGCCTGCCGCCGGAGCGCAGGACTATGTCGCCTATGGCCTCCACGACCAGAAGCCTCGACTGCGGCCCCTCGGTCCTGAAACCGACCGGGCTTTCGCCGTCCTCGACCAGTATCGAAACCGCGGGGCGCTGGTTCATGTTCAGCGCCTTCTCGCCGAAGTCTATGTACGTGAAAACCTGGTCGCGCCACACGCGTTCCGGCGCGATGACATAGTCGTCGGGATTGGGCACGAACACGTCGAGGTCGAACCTGAATTCGGTCGGGTCGACGGGAATGTTCTTTATCCAGCCGAAATCCTCGCCCTCCCAGTCGTTGTCGCCCGTCTCCTTGAAGCTCTTGCCGCCCATCATGGACTTCATGGGGCCTGCCGGAGCGCCGCCGCCGGCATCCGCGCCCGCGGCGCCGGATCCCTTCTTGAACCGTATCGGAACCGCCACGTCGATTATGGAGGAGGTTATCTTGTCCGTCGTGAACGGCTCGGACTTAAGATAGAACACGTACTTGTTCCCGGAATTGCCGAATATGAACAGGTTCGTGTCGGCCATGGCGCGGCCGTCGACCGGAGAAATCATGAACGTGTTCTTTTCGACCGGACGGCCGTCGAAGAAATCCTTGTCCCCGACATAGGCGTCCTTTATCGTCTCCCATTCTGGAAAATTGATTATGGTCAGCATGCCGTCGCGGAGCTTCAGCGGCATTATCTGGCCCGGCTCCCACTGTATCTTCTGGTATCCCGGCTTGCTCTGCCCGTCGCCTATGTTCTGGAGCGGATTGTCCCAGGCGGACTGCGTTCCGAAGCCTACGCCGGGGTTGGGCACGTCCTGCGCGAAAACACCGAGCGACAGCAAGGCAATCACCATAAAGCAGGCAAGTTTTCTCATGTTTCTTTCCTCTTTCTTAAAGTATGCACACAAAAACGGCAAAAGACAAGTCAAATCTTAAAAAACGCCGGACAACTTCCGGGTATGAACACGCGCTTGAAAATGCGCCGGAAAGCGGAATTACCTATAGGCGATACGGAATCATCCATTTCGACGGAAAGGCCAAGGCCTCCAACCTTGCGACGATGCGTCAACGCTATATGTTTTTGACATTTATTCATGAGAGGATTTGTAATAGCGGCACAATTTCTTAAGCCCGCACGGGACGCAATCCGGCCTTTTCGCCTTGCAATGATAGCGGCCGAACAGCACGAGCCAGTTGCTCACGTACGGCTTCTTGTCCCGCGGGGTCAAGCGCTCGAGAGAGGCCTCGACCTCCAGCGGCCCGGAAGTTTCGCGCGGGGCGAAACCCAGCCTTTGCGATAGCCGGAGGACGTGCGTGTCCACGCCGATAGTCGGCGCGCCGGCCATCTCGTTCATTATCACGTTCGCGGACTTGCGCCCTATGCCGGGCAGGGTTTCCAAAACGTCCCGGCCGAGCGGAAGCTCGCCCTTGAAATCCTTTACAAGTCTCTCGCTCAGCGCAAGGATGCTTTTCGCCTTGTTGTTGTAGAAGTTGATGCTTCTTATCCGCTCCCTTATCCCGTCCAATCCAAGAGCGACCATCTTTTCCGGCGTGTCGGCAATGGCGAAAAGGCCGGGCGCGGCCCTGTTCACGCCCTTGTCCGTCATCTGAGCCGACAGTATGACCGCGACCGCGAACGTGAACGGGTTGGCGTAATAGAGCTCGGTCGCGCGACGGCCGATAAGGCCCTCCAGATATTCGAGAACGCGGCAGAAATTCGCCCGGCTTATCATTCAATCCACGCTGGTGCCCTTGATAAGCGGCTCACGCCTCCTGGACGGCGCGGAATCGGGCTTGGCCTCCGGAGCCGCCGCCGCGGACGCGCCTTTCGAAGCGGATTGCGACTTGCGGCCCGAACCGGACGGCTTCGCGGCGGCGGACGAGCGGCGCCTGGCCGCGCTGCCGGAAGACGGCGCACCGAGGCGGCGTTCGGATTCAACAGCTCCGACGCCGGCAGCGACGGCAAAAACGAACAGAACCGGCATGGCATCGCGCATCATTATTTCTTCGCTCCGTACGCCCCGATTATGGAGGTCAGCAGGCCGACGGCCTCGTGCTTATACGCGAATCCGCCCACGACCTCGCTCGGCGAGCCGTCCTTGCCGTAGAACTTGGCCTCGAACTCGCCCTTGCCGCCGGAGAACGCATCGAATCCGGCAAGCGAGCCGGCTATATTCACAACCTTATCGGACTTGAACGTCATGGTCAGCGGAGGAGCCTCGCTGGAACCGGCGACGCCGAGCTCGAGGACAAGCTTGTCGCGGCCGCGGTTCATGGGATGGAACTCGTACTCCGCGGTGCCGCTGAGATCCGCGGAAACCGGCGCTATTATATAGCTTCCGTTATTGCTGAAGTCCGTGACGAAGAGCTTCTGCTCCTGCACTATGCCGCCGAGGGCGCGGCCACGGAACTTGAACGACGCCGCCGACTTGCCGGCCGCTATCTTCTGGTCGGTGATACGGAATTCCTCGTTCCCCCATGTGAACTGGCTGTATTCCAGCGTCGAGCCGTCGTGGAGCTTGGCCGACGCATATCCGTCGCGCTTCATGTTGTCGACGTTGCAGCCGCTATCAGCGACGCAGGCGTCGAACGCGCTCTTATCCTGGACAGCCGTTGCGAGCCTGAGCAAGTCCCAATACGTAGTGTCGCCGGGGTTATGCGCGCTCTCAACATCTAGCGCGACATAGCCGAAGCGCGCGTATTTCAAATCCTCGTCCTTCTCGACCGTGTTCGGGTCGTTCAAGTCGCCCAAGACTATGCGGCCGGTAACTCGCTCTATCACCGCGCTCTTTTGGACGCCGGCGATTATTTCCGTATCTTTCACGCGGTTTCCGTCGGCATCGTACGCGGAGCCGTTCGGGCCCTTGAACGACGGCGCGAGGCCGAGGCCGTCAGACGCGACGCCATCCTTTGTAACGCCTATGCGCGCCAACGTCTTCGCATTGCTGGACGTAGCCGTGCCGACCACATCTTTAAGATCGGCGAAAAAACTGCCGTAGTCCGCTCCAAGATCCACGGTGAGCTTCTTGTTCTTGAAATCCGTGGCGCCGCCGGTTATCTCGGGGCTGACCGACGGGGCAAAATCCTTGCTTATGCTCGCGACCGCGGCAGAGCCGGCGCGGGCCGTCGTGCGGCGGCTGGAGTTTCCGGCGCCTATTGTCGATCCACCCTCAGAGGCGCATGCCGACAGCGTCGCAAGAAACACTACACAAAACGATCTTTTCATTACAACCTCCAGTTATTACCTTTCATTAAATTATAGGAGCTTTTATAATATTACAGGAATAAAAGGATGAATGCAAGCGCATATTGAAGCCCCGGCGCAAAATCCCCGGAAACCAGCGGCCTTGACGCGGGCGCCCGTCACCGCTTCGCCCCGTATGCGCCGACGATATTGGTGTAATAGTGATTGACCGAATCATGCTCCTTGCTGAACTTGAACCCGCCCACGACCTCGCTCGGCATGCTGGTTTTCGAAAGGTCGTAGAACCTGGCCTCGAACTGGCCAGTTCCGATGCCTGCAAAGCCGGCGAATCCGGCTAGGCTCCCCGTAACGGAAACCTTATCGTTGTCGCTGAACGCCATCTGGAACGTTCCGAAATCTATGACGAGCGTGTCCGTGTTGCGCGCGCCGGGATGCACCACCAGCGTCGCCGTGCCGGACAGATCCTTCGACATAGGGACTATAATATCCTGCCGCACGCCCATATTAGGCACCACGCCGCCGACCACGATATCCTTGTCGCTGTCCGTGAAATACAGCGGCGTGTCCTGGATTATGCCGCCTATGGCCTTTCCGGTATAGGTATAAGACGGCGCCGCGCCGCCAAGCGCGCCTATCTGGGCATCGGTCATGCGATAGTTCTCATTGCCGTACGTGAAATGGTCGTAGCGCAGAGTGGCGCCGTTCTTGAACGGAGTGCCGTAAGTCGTAATGTAAAAAGGCTTCTGGCTGTTGACCTCGGCCCAGCCTGCGGCTTGCGCAGCCTTGATGCCCGAAGGCGCCGACTTCGCCGCATTGCCCGCGGCAATGGCCGCAGCTTTGGCCGCCGTACGCGCCGCATTGCCAGCGGCGTCGGCAGCGGTCTGGTTGCCGCTTCCTCCGTTTCCAGTATCCATTTCGGCGTCGTAGGCCTGCTGGTAAGCCTGGTCAAGAACGGCGTTGTAAGTTGTATTGTAAGTATTTTCCATGCTTTCACCGTAACCATAAGCATATCTGTCTTCAAAAACCTCCTTAGATATCGCCGTAGCCCAGGCGAGACTGTCCATCCCGTTCGGAATGCCGAGCCTGTTGTTCGACGAATCGTCCTCCATCACGGAATTTATGTCCAAGGCCGTGTACCCGAAACCGGAAAACTCCAGCCCCGGACTGACCCATCCGGTGGACGGATTGACGCTGTACAAGTCCCCGGCCACTATGCGGCCCTTTACCGAGCTTATGTAATCAACCTTCTGGATTCCCTCAACTATGGTCGGATTGCTCCAATTGACGGTTCCACCCGGGCCCGTGAAGGACGGCATGAAATTCAAGCCGGCATAGGCCGCTCCATTATACTTAATGTCTATCCCTCTTATCACGCGGTCAGGAGCGGTGTTGATATCGTAACGGGTCTTCGTGTCGAACTTGTAACTCCCGTCGCCCCTGAGGTCCACGACGAACTCGTGCGCGGCGTTAATGGAGCTCGGCGTCGCGATTTTATCCACGGACGCGGGCTCCGGCGGCGGCGGCTCAGGATCGGTGCCCGGATTGGTGCCCGGATCAGTGCCGGGATCCGTACCCGGGTCGGTGCCTGGATTGGCGCCTGGATCAGCACGCCCCGGGCCGGTCTTGGATGGCTTGGTACCGGACGAGCCGCCGTCCGTGCTCGCGCAGGCCGCCGCAACGAATAAAAGAACCAAAAGACTTATTTTCTTCATTTCCACTTCGCTCTCGTCTTGCTGGGAATTATATCACAAAAACCGGACGAAAGCAAATGAGCGGCGAATAAATATATTTACAAAAGCTTTTCCGGCGCCTATACTGCCCCGGAAGCATGAGATTTCGAAGGGGGCGGAAAATGAAAAAAATCCTGTTTTGCACCATGCTCGGCCTTGCGGCCTGCGGCCCTAGGACCGAAACCAAGACCATAGGGGAAAAGACCCTCGTCCTGGAGGTCGCCGACACGAAAAAAACACGCGAAACCGGCCTTATGCGCCGAAGCGAGCTCGCGCCTAGCCGCGGAATGCTGTTCGTGTTCGACGAACCGGGCGACCACGCCATGTGGATGCACAACACCACGATATCGCTGGACATGATATTCCTGAACTCCGACAGCGCGGTCACGGCGATAGCCAGGGACAGGATTCCCATGAGCCGCGACCTGGTCACGCCCTGCACCGTCTCATATGAAACATCGGGCAGGCCGGCCGCGCAGTTCGAAGACTACGTCCGCAAGTGCGAGGCGGAATTCCGCGCCTCCGGCGACCTTACCAAATACGTGGTCGAAGTAAAGGCCGGAGAGTCCGCCGGGATAAAAAAGGGCGACAAGCTTATATAATGAAAGAACAGTCCCGGCGCCATTTCCAGGTAGGCGAGGCCATCAAGCGCGAGCTCGCCCGGATGTTCCTAGAGGGCCGATTCAGCGGTATATGCCCTGGCCGGGTGTCGATAAACGAGGTCAGGCCAAGCCGCGGATACGAGCACGCGACAGTGTTCGTGCGGGCGTTTTGCGGCAAGGATACGTCCGATGCGGTGCGCGCGCTCAACGACCACGCGGCGACGATACGCTACGAGCTCGCCCAGTCGATGTCCATGCGCAGCACGCCCGAGCTGAGGTTCAAGGCGGATGAGAGCGAGGACGAGGCCGCGAGGATAGAGGAGCTTCTGAAACAGGATGCTTGAGACAGCAGGGCGCGAGGCCGAAAAGCTCCTAGGCCGCGACAGGTCCGGGCACGGGATGGACCACACCTTGCGCGTGCGCGACCTGGCCGTCAGGATCGCCCGCGAGGAAGGGGCCGACCCGGACACGGTCGCCCTTGCCGCCCTGCTTCACGACGCCGACGACTACAAGCTGTTCGGCATGGAAAACGCCGAAACCCTTTCCAACGCCAAAGCGATAATGGACGCGGCCGGAACAGAAAGCGCCATGCGCGAGGCCGTGCTCGGCATCATAAGCACCATGGGATACGGCAACTCCCTGGCCGGAATCCGCCCGGAAAGCATAGAGGGAAAATGCGTAAGCGACGCGGACATGATAGACGGCATGGGCGCGACCGGGATAATACGGATGATAGAATTCAACGCCACGCGCCGGGGCGGGCACTATTTCGACCGGAACATATTCCCGAAGCTCGACAAGACGAAGGACGAGTACAGACAGCTCGACGCCCCGGATTCGAACTTCGTCAACCATTTCTTCGAAAAGGCGCTCAGGATCAAGAATATCCTGATGACGCGCTCGGGACGGCTCCTCGCCGAGGGAAGGCACAAGATAATGGCCGACTTCCTGCTGCAGTTCTTCGCGGAACAGGATGCTCCGGAGTGGACGGCCTACCTCAAAGACTTCCTGGCTTCGGACGAAAACGGCTCCTAGTCCTCGTACCTGTACACCGCGGCGAAGCTTTTCGCCCCGTCGAGAGCTATGTCGGACGCGGACAGGCCGGGCGTAGTTATGCCGACCTGGTACGTCCCGCCTATCGGGCGCGTGTTCGCTATGCCGATGTTGAGCTTGCGCTGCGTAGAATCGTTGACATATTGCAAGCTAGTCATGGTGATCGCCACGCCGGAGGCATAGCTCTTGCTGTTCTTGTCGGCGGCCAGCCCCCATCCCACGCTTTCGCCGAGCTTGCACACGCCGAGGAACAGCGCCGAGGTCTCGGTTATGTTCATGACTATCGATGAGGCCTCGTCCTCGCACCGCACGTCGAAGCGGTACGTGCCCGGCTCGACAATAACATCGCCCGCGGCCTTGATGCCGGGATAGGCCAAGGAATGCACGAGCTTCCATTTGTCCTTCGGCGCTTCGCCTAGGCAGTTCTTTATCCTTTCGGCCGAGTTGGTCGGCAAAGTCGGGCACGACAGGCGCCTCGCAAACGACCTTTGCATAGCTTCGACATCAGCTTTCGACACGAACCCGTCGGAAGACTTGCCTTTCAGCTCCTCGACTTGCTTCTGGAGCTCGGCCACCTGGGCTTTCATGGCCTCGCTTGCAACGGCGGGCTGGCCGCCTTCTATTCCTTCGTATGAATCCGGCATAGCGGAATCGGCGTTCGCCTTCTTAAGCCTGGCCCCGCGGCGCCGAGACGTCTTCCCGGTCCTCTTCTTGGTTCCCCGGCTTGTCCCCCCGGAACGAGCGGACTGCTTCTTGGATGCGGATGATTTCTTGGGCGCGCCAAGCGATCCTGGCGCGTATCCTATTATGGAAATTATGGAAAGGACGCTAGCTAGAAGCTTCCGTACCCCCCCCCGTACCGCTTTTGTTCTGCATAGCCTTCTCCTTTCTAATGCGGTTGACCAGAGGCATTATACCACTTCCAACAACTCCTATCAACCATAAATTTTTCACCTTGCCTTGGAAAACGCCGACTGTATAATCGCCATATGGCGTTCGACCGCACATTCACCGAGCTTCTGAAATCCCGCCTGAACATAGTGGACGTAATAGGGCGCGCGGTTTCGCTTTCCAAAAAGGGGCATCAGTACTGGGCCTGCTGCCCTTTCCACAACGAAAAGACGCCCAGCTTCTCGGTCAACGAGGAAAAGCAGTTCTACCACTGCTTCGGGTGCGGCGCGCACGGGGACGCGATAACGTTCACCATGGAACACCAGCACATGAGCTTCCTGGAAGCCGTGGAAAAGCTCGCCTTCGACGCGGGGCTCGAGGTTCCGAAGGCGTCTTCCGAAGAGCGGGCCAAGGACAGGCAGAGCCACGGCATGTACGAAATCATGGGCGCGGCGTGCGCGTTCTTCCAAAAGAGCCTTCGTGGCCGCGGCATCGAATACCTGAAGGAGCGGCGCCATTTGTCCGACGAGCTTATCGCCAACTTCCGCCTAGGCTACGCGCCGGACGGCAACCAGCTTACAAAGCTCCTGAAGGAACAGGGCGCTGACCAAAAGCTAGCCATAGCCGCAGGCCTGGTGCGCATAAGCGACAAGACCGGCGCGGCGTACGACTATTTCCGCGACCGCGTCATGTTCCCGATACAGGACGCGAAGGGGCGCATAATCGCGTTCGGCGGGCGGACGCTCGGGGACGGCGAGCCCAAATACCTGAACAGCCCCGAAAACGCCATATTCCAAAAGGGACGGAACCTGTACGCCCTGTCCCAGGCCCGCGCGCATATAGGAAAGGCCAACCCGGCCATAGTGTGCGAGGGGTACATGGACACCATAGCCCTGCACAAATTCGGATTTAGGACCGCGGTCGCGCCACTGGGCACCGCATTCACAGAGGGCCAGATGGAAATACTGTGGCGCATGGACGACGAGCCGATACTGTGCTTCGACGGCGACGAGGCCGGACGCAACGCCGGCATACGCGCGGCGCTCCGGACCCTACCGGCGCTCAAACCCGGAAAGTCGCTGCGCTTCTGCCTAATCGACCGGAACCTCGCCAAGGATCCGGACGAGTTCCTGCACAGCTTCGGGCACGACAAGTTCAAGGAACTCCTGGAGCGGCCGCTCTCGCTCGTCGACATGCTGTGGAGCTATTTCACGAGCAGCCGGACCATACGGACGCCGGAGCAGCGCGCCGGGCTGGAGAAGGAAATAGCACTCGAGACCGCGCGGATAAAAAACGAGAGCGTGCGCGGATTCTATCAGGCCGAGCTGAAGCGCCGCGCGGCGGAATCGTTCAGGTCACCCGCCCCGCCCGGCGCGGCCCCGCCGAAGGCGAACCCGGAAAACAGCAACGAGCGCATGGCTCTAGCCTGCGCGATAACATATCCCGAACTGTTCTCGAAACTTCTTGAAAGCGGGCGGAAGATAGAGTTGAAGACCCCGGCGCTTAAAAAAATATTCGACATAGCGGCGGCGGAAATAGCCGTGCGGCCGCACACGCGCGAAACTATCCTGGAGTTCCTGCACTCGCACCCGCGCCTGCACGGAATCCTGCCCGAAAACATGCTCCGGTTCGAAATAGACAGCCTGGCCAGGCAGCCGGACAAGGCCGGGCTCGTCATACGCGAAAAGCTCCTCCTGCTCGAACGCGGGAACATAGAGGCCGAGATACGGCGGCTGACGGCCGCGGCCATGGGCGCGAAGGAAGGCGAGGCCGCGGGCATGCAGGAGAAAATCGCCGCCCTCAAGTCCGAGGCCGAGGCGACAGGCGGAAAGCTAAGAGCCCTGGAGGAATAGCGTAAAGCCGTCCGCGCCGCCGGCGGCCAGCCGCGCGGCGAACGGGCGCAGGCCCGCGTTCAGGCGAGAGCCGAGGTTGCGCGAGCACGCCCACCTGAACCATCCGGAGACGGAGGCCAGAAACGCCCGCGCATGGTCGATCCCCATGCGCCCCTCCCCGACCAGCCGCGGCAGCGCCGCGACCTTGCGCTTAAGCCTCTGGGCCGTGGACTTGCGAAGCAGGACGAAGTCGCGGAAATGGCGGTATCCGAGGAAGTCTATGCCGCGCGACACGGGGAAGATGTCGCTTTTCGAAAACCCCAAACCCAGGCGCGAGCCGAGGAATTCCCCGACGGCTCCGAGCCACGCGCGAAGCTGGCGCTTGTCGTTCGCGAACAGTATGAAGTCGTCGCAATAGCGGATGTAGTCCCTGACGCAGAGCTCGGACTTGACGAAATGGTCGAGCTCGCCCATGTACAGGTTGCCGAACCACTGGCTGCAGTAATTCCCGATGGGCGCGTTCTTGCTGCCGGGGAACGAGTCTATTATCCCGTCGAGGAGCCACAGGACGTCCCTGTCCTTTATCTTGCGCCTTATCACGGACTTCATGACCGCGTGGTCTATGCTCGGATAGAATTTCGAGATGTCGCACTTGAGCGCGTACTTGTTGCGCCGCGCGAAGTCCATGGTGCGGCGGCTTCCGGCGTGGATGCCGCGGCCCTTTATGCACGCATAGGTGTCGCGTATCATCATGGAGGTCCATATGGGCTCGAGCACGTTCATGACGGCGTGCTGGACTATGCGGTCGGGACAGAACGGAAGGATGTATATGACGCGCTTCTTCGGCTCGTATATCTCCTTCGAGCGGTAGGGCGAAGTCCTGAACGTGCGGTCGAGAAGGCTCTGGCGCAGGGTTTCCAGGTTCCTCTCGAGGTTCTTCGCGAACTTCCTGACGGAGGCGCGCACGCTCTTTCCCTTGGCCGCCTTCTTGTAGGCGAGCATTAGGTTTTCCCGGGAAACTATCTTTTCCCAGAGGTTTCCGTGTCTTTTCGGCATGTCAGGCGAAGGTGTAGTACTTGTCGACCTTGATTATCTTGGTGCGGAAGGGCATCTTGTGCTTGTACTTCTCGCACAGGTCGCGAAGCACGGCCGAGCCCGAGAACATTATGCCGAGGCTGCCGTCGACGCGGAGGGACAGGTAAAGGCACGAATCGCCCGGCCGCTTCTTGGACGGCACTACCTTGTGCGCGACGACAGTGATTTCCTTGTTTATAATGTCGGAAATGAATTTCTTTTCGCCCTCGAAGGGAGGCGCCTCCTCGGAAAAATCCGAGAACGCGGGAAGATTCGAGTCGTCTTGCATCGTAATACCCTTTCCTTTCAAGACGAGTCTTCGGGGGCCGGTACGTCCGGGGTTTCCCCCTACTAGCACAGCCCCCGCCTCGTCGTGTGTTTTCCACATGGACAAACGCCCACATAGAAGGTTGCAAAGCCCAGCCTTGATGAAACATACATCATAGGGCGGATTAAAGGATCCGCGGCCTGTCCCTGAGGTTCGGCCAAACTTTCAAATCAAGTATCGCACCGCGCGCACCGATATTCGTATTCGTATTCGACCGGTCGTTATTCGCATTGCGATAACCGGGCACCGCATTATCGGACGACGTATTATTCGAATTGCCGCCCGCGATAAGGCGCCTAGCTAAGGCGTACAAACAACCCGCTAACGGTAAACAGCCTGCAACCTTTTCCCCTTTTTATCGGGGAAACTTTTAAGCAAGGGTTTCCTCCTGGTTTCTTGGTAAGAATAACAAAAATTTTCCACATATCAAGCAAAAAATATGAAAATATTTCTAATGGAGGTTGAATACCCTCATTATCGGCGGATTTCGGCCATCGGCGTCGCCTCCGAATGAACTGGAACAGGCCCCGAAAATGCCAAAAACCCGACTCACCCTCGGGGAAGGGACACCCTTCCCCGAACCCTATCCCGCCGCGATTCGGCCTTTGCGCACGGAGGCGCAAAGGCGGAGGACCCGTTTTATGCGAATCGGGATTGGGGCAAGGCCCTTACTCGGACACATCAAGGCTCGCACCGCGCGCACCGAAATACGTAAACGTATACGAACGGGCGGAATCCGCACCGCGAAAACCGGGCACCGCAAAATCGGACGACGTATAAAACGAATAGCCGCCCGCGAGAAGGCGGTAAGTACTTGTATTTCCGTTATAATTCGAACCTTGCTGCGTGCTCGACTGGTCTATATCTTCATATAAGTAGCCGACGCCGGCCCATAATCCAACGTTCGAGATCATGCTGG
>JAITSG010000024.1 GCA_031288035.1 Rickettsiales bacterium
ATTGGCCTTTATCTTCTGTATTATCTCGTCGGTGACCTTCGGGTTCTGGCGGAGCCATTCGCGCGCGTTTTCCTTGCCCTGGCCTATGCGGTCGCCGTTGTAGCTGAACCATGATCCGGACTTTTCGACTATGCCGGCCTTGACGCCGAGCTCTATTATCTCGCCCTCGCGCGATATGCCCTGGTTGTACATTATGTCGAAGTCGACCGTCTTGAACGGGGGCGCGACCTTGTTCTTGACTATCTTGACGCGCGTTTCGTTGCCCACCACGTTGTCGCGGTCCTTTATCGCGCCCACGCGGCGTATGTCTATGCGCACGCTGGCGTAGAACTTGAGCGCGTTTCCGCCGGTGGTGGTCTCTGGGTTGCCGAACATTATGCCGATTTTCATGCGTATCTGGTTGATGAAGATGACGAGCGCGTTCGATTTGCTGACCGAGGCCGTGAGCTTCCTGAGAGCCTGGGACATGAGCCTGGCCTGGAGCCCCATGTGGCTGTCGCCCATGTCGCCTTCTAGTTCGGCCTTCGGCACCAGGGCGGCGACCGAGTCTACGACCAGCACGTCCACCGCGCCGGAGCGCACGAGCGTGTCGGATATTTCGAGGGCCTGTTCGCCGGAATCAGGCTGCGATATGACCAGGTTTTCTATGTCCACGCCTATTTTCTTGGCATAGGCCGGGTCGAGGGCGTGCTCCGCGTCCACGAAGGCGCAGGTGCCGCCGGCCTTCTGGGCCTCTGCCACCACGTGCAGGGCGAGCGTGGTCTTGCCCGAGGATTCGGGGCCGTATATTTCGACTATCCTTCCGCGGGGCAGCCCGCCTATGCCCAGGGCCATGTCGAGACCGATGGACCCGGTCGATATAGCGGGTATGTCCAGGTGTTCCGCCTCGCCGAGCTTCATTATAGAGCCCTTTCCGAACGATTTTTCTATCTGCGATAGCGCGGCGGCCAGCGCCTGCTGTTTTGTGTCTGCCATTTCTTTTCCTTTCCTGTTTATCCAAGCGAAAGTCGCGTTGCCGCCTTTCGCGTCTAAAAATTTCTCGAAGCGCCGGCGGCGTGTACGGCGGTTTCCGAGGCGGGTCTACGTAAATTTTCGAGGACGGTTGAATATGTTCCTCGAAAATTTCCAGGTTGTAATCCGGCGGGAAAAGTCCGCGGGCGCCGAAGGCCCGGGATTGCCGGATTCCAGCCGATCAGTAATTCCTGACCAGCATGGCGAGCCTGCCCTGCACCTTGACCCTTTCCGGCGCGAATATGCGGGTTTCATAGGTGGGGTTCGCGGGCTTGAGCGCGACCACGCCGTCCTTGCGGTATATGTATTTCAGTGTCACTTCCTCGTCGTCGACTAGGGCGACCGCTATTTCGCCGTCGTTCACGTCGTGGGCTTCCTGTATTATGACTCTGTCGCCGTCGAATATTCCGGCCTCTATCATGGAATCGCCCTCGACCTTGAGGGCGTAGAACCGCCCCTGGCCGAGCATGTCCGCGGGCACGTCCATGGTTTCGCTGGTATCGGCTATGGCAGCTATGGGGGTTCCGGCGGCGATTTTGCCGTAAAGCGGCACGGTCTTTACCCCCGTGTTGTCGTTGGCCGCGGGCCTTTTGTTCTGGCCCTGGAAGTTTTCCGGATAGCGCACCACCTCTATCGCCCTGGCCTTGTTGGGTATCTGGCGGATGAACCCGCGTTCCTCGAGGCTCTTGACCAGGCGGTGGACGCCGGATTTGGACCTGAGGCCTATTTCATCCTTCATCTCGTCGAAAGACGGGCACACTCCGTCGCGTTTCAGGCTTTCGGATATTATCCGGAAAAGTTTAAGTTGCTGTTTGGTAAGCATTTTGTCCTCCTCGTTACTGGCGGTATTTTAGCAGGCGGATGCAAGGTTGTCAAGAACAAAATGGGAATATTTATCCGGCTATCTCGCAAAGTGTCCACTCGAAATGGGTGCGGCCCAGGGTTTTCGAGAATTTCCACACGTCCGTCACGGGCTCGGCATAGTTTTCGTCCCCGCGGATTATCCTGCCGGCCCTGTCCCGTTCAAGGGCTGTCTGCTCCGATTCGATTCGGACTGTTATCACGGCCTTTTTCGGGGCGGATAAGGGTTCCAGCGCTATGCCCTCGTACGCTATCTGCCTTATGCGTAGCAGGTCTATGTGCACTCCGTCCTTCGCCGAGTTTCTTATGGCCCTGTAGGCCGAGGGGCTGGAGCGTTGCTTCACTCCGGCCGGATCCTTGCCGTTGACAGTTTCCACGACGCTTTTGAAGAACTCCTCCGCCATGGCCAGGAACTGTCCGGGTTCGAATCCTTTGTCGAGCTTCATCAGCCTGCCGATTTTCGCGTCAAGGTCTTCGTTTGCTTCCGGGATTTCCGCCTTCGGGGCATGGTGGCTGAAAAGCCCGCGCAAGGCTCCGGCGTCCGGCCTACCCACCGGGATGAGGGAATCGCCGTCCGGTTTGAATATGCGCCAAAGGGCATAGGCTACCAGGGCGAACATGGCTATCATGAATATGTCGGTGGTGGTCAATCTGCCTCTCAAAAAAAAGTTGCCAACTGGCCGGATTATATGTTAGGCTCGGCCAATATACAACAAAAAACGGAGATTTCCATGGAAAAAGTCAACGCGGCGAACGACGCGAAGCAACCGGATGCGGCCAAGCCCGACTTCGAGATATTAAACCAGTACACCAAGGATCTGTCGTTCGAGGCGCCGGGTTCGCCGAGGGTATTCTTCGAGAAGCTGGACGCGGCGCCCAAGGTCGACATGGGGCTCGAGGTCAAGAGCGCGAAGCTCGCCGACGAGCTCTTCGAGATAGCCCTGGCCTTGAAGGTAAGCAGCAAGGTTGGGGACAAGGCCCTGTTCGTGATAGACCTGACCTACGCGGCCGTGGCGGCGATACACGTTTCGGGCGAGGACGACATAAAGCGCATAGTGACCAAGATCGTTCCGGCGCACATATTCCCGTACATCCGCTCTTTGGTAAGCGACATAACCGGGGCCAGCGGGTTCGCGCCGTTTATCCTAAATCCGATAGATTTCGACAAGGTAGTGCTGAAGTAATGCGCCGGAATCCAACGTTGCAGAG
>JAITSG010000010.1 GCA_031288035.1 Rickettsiales bacterium
CGCCGATACTGATTTTGGACGAGGCGACTAGCGCCCTGGACAGCGAGACCGAGATAGGGATACAGAAAAGTCTCGAGCTCCTGATGGATGGGCGCACCACCATCGCCATCGCGCACCGCCTTTCGACCCTTCGGAACATGGACCGCATAATCGTGCTGGAAAAGGGCAGGGTGGTAGAGGAGGGCACGCACAATTCGCTCCTGCGTGCGAAGGGCCGCTACGCGAAGCTCTGGTCCATGCAGAGCGGCGGTTTTTTGCAGGAATAGGCGCCGCCTATGGCGGCCGACACAGTATGCCCCGTCGTTCCGGCGGCTTGTCTCGGCATAGCTTGGGCGGTGTGTCCGGGCGAGGCGCGATTAAGCCGGAGGCCGGGAGCCCAGCGTATGGTTTGCCTTATATTTCAGAGCACCGGTTATATTTTTCGTATTTGTATTCCAGGCATTCGCATCGGACTTTTTCGCAGGTCCTGTGAATCGTTATCGGATCGCGGTCGCGGACGATTATATCGTTTTTCGTAACCCGCGTGGCCTGCGGTTTCTGCTGTATGGTTTCGTTGCACGGCTCTTTGGTTGTAAAGCAGGTTTTCTTCATGCACATCTGCCGAGTAGATTCAACATAGCCGCCGCTCGTCTGGCACAGTTCCAGCAGGGCCTTGTTGGTGCAGGCCGAAAGCAGGGCTAACGCTGGCAGAATGTATTTTGTCATGGCCGTTGCGGTTGATTGCTAGTTGCCGTCTAATTTACCACACGAATAAGGGTAATGCAAGAAATTTTCAATCATACTCTCTTCGCGCTTGCCTTTGGGGCGCTGTATTCGGGCCGGCGCAAGCTTCGCGTTTCGCCTCGGATCATCGGGCTGTTTTTTCGTCATTCCAGCCTGCGCCGGAATGTCGCCTCCCCGTCATTTCTTCGACTTTTCCCACTTCCACGCGCTTTTTATTATGTCGTCTATGCCGCGCGAGGGCTTCCATCCCAATACTTCCATCGCCTTCTTGTTGTCTGAGACCAGGATGTCCGGGTCGCCCGGCCTTCGCTCGCCCCATTCGAACGGGCATTTTTTGCCGGTGGTTTCCTCGCATTTCCTGAGGATTTCGAGGTTGCTGTGCCCGCGCCCGGTCGAAAGGTTTAGCCCGCCCGAGAATTCGTCCAGGTGTTCGAGGGCCAGCCTGTGCGCGGCGGCCAGGTCTTCGACGTGTATATAGTCCCTGACGCATGTTCCGTCCGGCGTGTCGTAGTCGCGGCCGAAAATGGTGAACTTCTCGCGCTCGCCCTTTATGGTTTTCAGTATCAGGGGGATTATGTGCGTTTCTGGATCGTGCGCCTCGCCCATGCTGCCGTCGGCCGCCGCTCCGCTGGCGTTGAAATAGCGGAATGCTATGTAGCTTAGGCCGTACGCCCGGCGGAAGTCCGCGCACATCCGCTCCATGATTAGCTTGGTGTATCCGTACGTGTTTATCGGGTTTTGCGGGTGGGCCTCGTCCATCGGGGTATACTGCGGCAGGCCGAACGTCGCGGCCGAGCTTGAGAACACGAGCTTCATGACCCCCGCGTCCCTCATGGCTTTCAGGAGGTTGAGCGTGCCCGCCACGTTGTTGATATAGTATTTCTGCGGGTCGGCCATGCTCTCGCCGACTTCTATGCTGGCCGCGAAGTGCATGACCGCGCCTATCTTGTTCCTTTCGAGAGCGCGCGCGATGCTCGCGGGGTCGTTAAGCTCGCCGCTTGCGTCCTTGCGGTCGAAGATTATCGGGTTGTATCCGCGGGAGGCGAGCTCCCTGGCCGCGAACTGCCCTATGTATCCGGCGCCGCCGGTTACCAGTATGTTTCCCATGGACTTTCCTTTTCCCTTGATAATATATCCGGCGAATATATAATTGCAACCGTTATGAATTTGTTCGATATAATGGAGGGGCGGATAAAGTCCGCCATAGGCTTGCCCGAGGCGAGGGTCGAGGTTCCGAAGAACCGGGATTTCGGCGATTTCACGACGACCGCCGCCATGGCGGCCGCGAAAAGGGATGGCTTGGACCCGCGCGCGGTCGCCGGGGACATGCTGGAGAAGATAGGCGCGATACCGGAGGTGGACTCCGCCTCGATAGCCGGCCCTGGGTTTGTAAACATAGTGCTCAAGCCCGGGGTATGGGACGGTTTGCTCGGCTCCATCCTCGCCTCTCCGGAAACCTACGGCGACGGCGCGGCCGGGGGCGAGAGGATGAACGTCGAGTTCGTTTCCGCCAATCCGACCGGTCCTTTGCACATAGGCCACGCCCGGGGCGCTGTATACGGCGATGCCGTGGCCCGGCTGCTCGAGAAGGCCGGCTATGCCGTAACGCGCGAGTATTACATAAACGACTATGGAAAGCAGGTCGAGACCTTGGCGCGGTCGGTCTATTTCCGCTATATGGGCGAGCCCGTGCCCGAGGGTTTTTATCCCGGCGAGTATGTGGCCGGGATTGCGGGCAAGATCCGCGCGAAGGACGGCGCGAGGTGGGAGGGGGCGAGGGACGCCGCGCTCGAATACTTCCGCTCGTTCGCAGTTTCCGAGATTATGGGCATGATCCGCGCGGACATGGCGAGCCTTGGGATAAGGATGGACGTCTATACGTCCGAGCGCGCGCTTGTCGAAAGCGGCGCGGTCGCCGGTGCCATGGAGTTCATGGGAAAGAAGGGCCTGCTTTACAAGGGCGTTCCGGAAAGGCCCAAGGAGGCCGCCGATGACTGGGAGGCCGCGGAGGCGACTTTGTTCCGATCCGGGGATTTCGGCGACGACGCGGACCGCGTGGTCATGCGCTCCGACGGTTCGCTTACGTATTTCGCCTCCGACATAGCGTACCATTTCGACAAGTTCGAGCGCGGGTTCGGGCGCCAGCTCGACGTGTGGGGCGCCGATCATTACGGGTACGTGCGTCGGATGAAGGCGGCCGTTTCCGCGATTACCGGCGGCGAGGCTTCGCTCGACGTGAAGCTGACGCAGGTTGTCTCTCTCCTGAAGGACGGGAAGCCCGTTCGCATGAGCAAGCGGGCCGGGAATTTCGTGATGATATGCGACGTCCTGTCCGAGATAGACGCGGACGCTCTGCGCCTGTTCATGCTTTCCAAGACCGTCGACGCGCAGATGAGCTTCGATCTGAACGCGGCGAGGGAGGAGAGCAGGGACAATCCGGTCTATTACATAAACTACGCCCACACGCGGGCGAGCTCGCTTTTGCGCAAGGCGGAGCTTAAGGCCGAGGCCTCGGACATGTCGGGGTATTTCGCCGCCGCGACGCGGCCGGAGCGGGCCGTCGTGCGCGCGCTCGGCGACTATCCGCACGTTGTGGCGAAGGCGGCGGCCGGGGCCGCGCCGCAG
>JAITSG010000081.1 GCA_031288035.1 Rickettsiales bacterium
CTGTGGATTCGGCCAGCCAAGCGGCCAAAGCCAGCGATAAGATTCTTTTCATCTTCTTCTCCTTCTCTCGGTTATGGCATCCGAAAAGGTCGGGGAGTGAAAAAGAATCTATAGTTGAAGATTCACCCCAGTCTTTAGGGCGAGCCCCTGAACATACACTGAGGTCTCCCCGGTTTTAGGCCGAGGACACGAATCCCAGCGCGTGTCTGCACTGCAACTATAGGGCCTTTTTCATTGACCCGTATCCCTTTCGGATACGCTTTGGATTCTAACCCGGAAACAAGAAAAACTCAAGCGGGAAATTCAGCTACAGCACCCGGCCCAGGATATAGTCCAGGAAGGCGAGGTTTTTCGTGCGCAGCCTGGCGCGCTTTGCTCCTGCTATTCCGTATTCCAGGAACCTGTTCCTGTCCGCAACGTCCCAAAGCTCAAGGCCGCAGTTGGCGCAAAATTCGTCCAGGCTTATTCCGCGGTTCATCCGCAGCCCGGTCATTGCCATTTCGCGGGCGCGGCATTTGCGGGGAAGGGGCTTGAAAGCCGGTTTCGATGCGGCCCATTTTTCCACGCTCCTGGGATTTTGCGTTTCATAGAATTTGTCGTCCAGGCGTATCCTGCCCGCCGCCGCGGGCCCTATTCCTATATAGTCCCCGCCGGTCCAATAGTTGGCGTTGTGCCGCGATTCGAATCCCGGGCGTGCGTAGTTCGAAACCTCGTACTGTGGCGCGGCGTCCTTCATTTCGCGCCGCGAAAGGGACAGCATTCCCGCGGCGATCTTGTCGTCCGGCGATTTTATTTTCCTGGAAAACAGCCGGGTTTTCGGCTCGATTGAGAGTTGGTAGAGCGAATAGTGGGAAAGCCCGAGCGATTTGATTTTATTTAGGGCTTCGCCCCATTTCTCGATACTCTGGCCGGGCAGCGCGTATATGAAGTCCGCGCTGACGTTGTCAAACGCGCGGCGCGCGGCGTCCAGGCATTCTGCTGCCTCGAGGGCGCTGTGCGGCCGGCCGAGGAAGGCGAGCTCGCCATCGTCCAGCGACTGCATCCCTATTGAGGCGCGGTTTATTCCGGCGGCCGCGAAGTCGCGGAGCTTCTGTTCGTCCGCCGTGGCCGGGTTGACTTCTATCGTTGTCTCCGGCGCTCCGCCCAGCCGCTCTATTATCCGCTCGAACATGCGGGGGTCTGCGAGGCTCGGCGTGCCTCCGCCGAAATATATCGACGTTATCTTCCGGCCGGAAAGAATGCCGTGGTAACAGTCCAGCTCGCGCATGTAGGCGCCGGTCAAATCCGGTATCCCTCCCCCGGCGCAGGCCAGGCTGAAGAACGCGCAGTAGTCGCACTTCCTTATGCAGTACGGGAAGTGGACGTATACCGAGACGCTAGGGGCTGACATTTCCCTCGTATAGGTTGTCGAATTTCGTGTATTCGCCCACGAAGGCTATTTCGGCGTCCCCGGTCGGGCCGTGGCGCTGCTTGGCTATCATGATTAGCGCGCGGTTGCGTATCCTGTCCATCTCGATTTTCCAATTCCTCCAGGCGTCGCTGTTGGTGTCGGACGGTTCATCGCGGGTGTGGTAATAGGCTTTGCGGAATATGAACATCACTATGTCGGCGTCCTGTTCTATGGACCCCGATTCCCTGAGGTCCGCCAGCTGTGGTTTCTTGTCATCCGGCTTGGTTCCCCGCTGCTCCACGGCGCGGGACAGCTGGGAGAGCGCTATGACCGGGACTTCCAGTTCCTTGGCAAGCACTTTGAGCGCGCGGGTTATCTCGGAAACCTGCTGGACACGGTTGTCCGTGTTCTTCGCCCCCGGCGTGTTGATGAGCTGTATATAGTCCACGACCACCAGGGCGAGCCCTCCGTGCACGCGCTTTAGCCTGCGGGCGCGGGTGCGGATGGACTGGACCGTTATGCCGGGCGTGTCGTCGGTATAGAGCTTTAGGGTGGAAAGCGCGCGCGCCATTTCGGCCGCCCTGTCGAACTCCTCCCGGCTTATGCGGCCGTTGAGGAGCTTGTCGCCCGGGATCTCGGCCGAGAACGACAGCACGCGGGTAGCCAGCTGGTCCGCCGACATTTCAAGCGAGAAGAACGCGACCGGGCCGTTCAGTTCCTTCGGCGCGCGTCCGTTCGCGACCTCGTTTGCGGCGTTGAATGCTATATTCAGGCCGAGCGCGGTCTTGCCCATTCCGGGGCGCGCGGCTATCACTATAAGGTCCGTGGGGTGCAGTCCGCCCAGCTGGTTGTCGAGCTTGGTTATCCCGGTGGAGATTCCGGAAAGCTTGCCGTCGTTCCTGAACGCGGCTTCTATGACGGACATGGAGCCTTTCATGATGGAGCCGAGCTCTTCCAGCCCCTTGTCGGAATCGCCCTTTGTGGCCAGGTCGTAAAGCCGCTGCTCTGCCTCTCCTATCTGTTCTACGGCGCTGGCCGGGGCGGCGTCTCCTCCGCCGAACGCGCGCTCGGCTATGCCGGAGCCCAAGTCTATCAGCTCGCGCTTCAGGGCCAGGTCGTAGATAAGCTTGCCATAATCCCCGGCCGAAACTACCGACGGCGTGGACGCGGCCAGGCTGGCCAGGTATTCCGCCTGGGCTTCGTCGAATTCGGAGTTGAGCTTCAGGTAGTTTTTGACCGTTATGGCGTCTACCAGGTGTCCTTTTTCGGACAGCTTGGCGCATGCGTCGTATATCCTGCGGTGCGCCGCCTCTACGAAATGTTCCGGCAGGAGGTATTCGGACACGCGCTCCAGCACGCGGGTGTTGGAAAGTATCGCGCTCAGGAGTGCCTGCTCGGCCTCCACGCTTGCGGGCGGTTTTCTAAGGAAGTCGCCGTTCTTGTTGTTTCCTGCCATAGAGGGCACTATAGACGTCCCCGGGGCGATTCGCAACAAATGAATCGCAAAGAGCGGCCTCAGAGGCTTTTCATCCCGTTTTCTATGGCCTCTTCCGCCTTTGCGGAGATGGCCGCGTGGTCCATGCCGGCGGCGCTGAAGGCGGGCATTATCTTGACCCGTATGGTGCCCGGGTATTTTAGGAATCCTTCCCGCGGCCAGTAAAGGCCGGAATTTATGGCGACCGGCACTATCGTCGCGTCGTCCAAGGCCGCGGCTATTATGCCGAGCCCGGATTTGTACGCCGGGGCCGCGCCGGGAAGGACGCGCGTGCCTTCCGGGAACACGGCTATGTTCCGGTAGTTCAAAACTTCGCGGAATTTGTCGACAAGTTTTTTAAGCCCCTTTCTAGTCGTCGCGCCGCGGTCCACCATTATATTCCCGGCCTTCAGCATCATGAGGCCGAAGAATGGTATGTAGAGCAGCTCCTTCTTGAACATGAACACCAGGTTGCCGAGGATTTTCTGGTACGCCACGGTTTCCCACGCGCTCTGGTGCTTCGAGACGAATATGACCATGCGTCCGGCGGGTATGTTCTCGCGCCCGTCCACCGCGAACCTTGTCCCGCATATTATGCGAAGGGCGAAGAGCGAGGCGGCCGACCACCATCTGGACACCATTATGACCCAGTCTTTCGGGCACGCGAAAAAGAGTATGCAGATAGAGCAGTATACGAAGGTCAGGGCGAAGAACGCCGTGACGAACAGGTATGATCTTATGCGAAGCGTCATTTCATCCTCATCCAGGCGAAGTCCGCCAGGCTCCATATGTACGTCGCGACGAGCTTGTTGTACTCGCTCGCTCCCAGCTTTAGGAGGCGCAGGTTGGAAAACGCGCTCGACTTTCCCATGGCCGGGATGGATTCGGCCACTATTTTCACGTCCGGTATCATGCGCGAGAACACGAACTTCGCGCGCGGCATATGGTAGAACGAAGTCACGAGCCGGACGCTTTTTATGTTGTTCTTGCGGCACCATTCGCGGCTTTCAAGGCCGTTGCCTAGGGTGTCCGTCGCGTTCCCGGGGCGCGCTATCTTCGACATCACCGCGGCCTCGCTTAGCTTGAGGCGGCCTTCGCGCCGCATCTTGGCCAGGGTGGAGCTTATCACCTCGGCGAGCCTGGGTTCGTTGCTCGTCTGTATGCCGGATATGAATAGCCTGTCCGATCTTCCTTGCGCTATGTCCCTGACCCCGGCCGCGATTCTCGCCGAATCGCCGGTAAGGGCTATGATCGCGTCCGTTTTTCCGGCCGGATTTGCCGTTTTCATCGAAAGCGCGAACACAAAGAATCCTATAAGATAGAATACGGCCGCCACACCCGCTATCTTGAATATCCGCTTTGCCTGGTCGTTCGCAATGCTCATCAGATCATCCTTTTAAGGGCCCGTCTTACGACCAGCTCGGCCGTTGTCTTTGTTATGGCGGCGGCGATGATGGGGGCTAGCAGGAGGTATGCGTAGGCCTCCCCCGGAAACTGCGCCCCGGCGGCTATTCCGGCGTCCAGGTCCGGCGCCATGGCGCGGATGGCCGTTATGGCCAGGGCGCCGAAGGCGTATCCGGCCGCGCCGCCGGCTATCGCGGCTTTCGTCATCTTGTTCGACATAAGTCCGGATATGTAGGTCGGGCTGGCGCCCACCATGTGCATGACCTCTATGACGCTGGCGTTGCTCACCATGGAGGCCCGGGCCGCATATGTTATGGTCGCGCCTATGGTGCCTAGGATCAAAAGGACTATCGCGCCGAGCACGGCCTCTGTCGCGGCCAGGGCGGCGGGTATTCCGCGTGTCCACTGCTCGAAGGATTCTATGCTGACGAGGGGGGAATAGTCGGCCATGGCCTTCTTGAGTTTCGGAAGGTCCAGCGGGATTTTCTTCGACGCCTCCACTGTGACCAGCCTCGGTATAGTTATGTCGAAATTCCGTATGTCGCCCAGGAATGGCTGGAGCATCTGGCGGGTTTCCTCTAGGCTTATCGGGCTGAACGACTGCACGCCCGGCGTGGCGGAAAGTATTTTTTTGACTCCGGTTATGCGGGTTTCCATTTCCTGGGCCTGGTTCTTGGCGGCCGGGTTCGGCATTATCTGCACGGTTATGCTGTTCGTCATCTTGCCGTCCCAGTCGCGGGCCGTGCCGTGTCCCACGAAGGCGGCGGCCGTGACTATGACCGTCATGAACACCATGAAGCCGCACACGAACGGCAGGAACGCGCGGTTTGCGTCCGGCTTGAACGCGATGTCGGGCCTAAGCATAGGGGTCCTCCCTTATCATCTTGCCGTCGACAAGGCGCAGCACGGGAAAGTGCAGCTGGCGTATGAGGTTCTTGCTGTGCGTGGCTATTATGACCGTGGTACCCATCTTGTTCAGTTCCAGGAACAGGAACAGGAGCTTGCTCGCCATCTCGTCGTCGACGTTGCCGGTCGGCTCGTCGGCTATGAGTATTTCCGGGTTGTTTATGACCGCGCGGGCTATCGCCGCTCGCTGCTGCTCTCCGCCGGAGAGCTCGGCCGGGCTGCGGTGCATCTGGCGCTTGAGTCCGACCCATTCGACCAGTTCCGGCACGTGCGTGCGTATGTACTTGTCGCCCTTGCCGGTCACCCTAAGCGGCAGGGAGACGTTTTCCAGGACGCTCAGGTGGTTGAGGAGGCGGTATTCTTGGAACACTACGCCTATGCGGCGGCGGATTCCGGCTCTTTCGTCCGCGGTGGAATCTTCCGTTGAATGTCCGAAAACCCGCGCCATGCCGCGAGTCGGCCTGAGGGTCAGGTTGACCAGGTTCAGGAAGGTTGTTTTTCCCGCGCCCGACGTGCCGGTGAGGAAATAGAACTCCCCCGGCCGTATGGCCAGGTCTATGTCTTTCAGGATCTCGCGTTCGGGCGAATACCTGAATCCGACCGACTGCATCGCGACTATCGGCTTTTGTTCCATGGTTGGATTATAGCGCCTGGGCCGGCGGGTTTCAAGCATTTAGAAACAATGTTGCCAACGGCGGTTTTTTATGGTATAATTAAGCAAAAGGAGAAAGCCATGAGGAAATTTGCCATAGCCGTGCTTTTGATAGGAGGCGGCGCATTCGCCCAGACGCCCGAGGATCAGGTCGAGTTGATGGAAGCCCAGAACCAGCAGCTCATAGCCCAGCGCGACGCGCTCCAGGCCCGGGCTGGCGGGGATGCCGCCCAAAGGGCCGAGCTCGAGGCCAAGTACGACGCCCTGATGGCCGAGCGCACGAACGCCCGCGCGGCGTGCGTCGACGGCATATCGGTTTCGGATCTGGAGCTGGTGCAGGGCCTGGCCGGCGGGACCATCGCCACCGGCGCGGTCGCGACCCTGGCCGGCGGCGCGGCCATACTGGACCAGACCGGCGTGATCAAGGGGGTCAAAGACAAGGAAACGACGGATAAGGACGAATCCAAGGGCATCTTCGGCAAGGACGGGGCGCTTTTGGGAGAGAGGGTCAAGGGTGACGGCAATCTCAAGGGTTCTACGAACCTCAACTTCGGCGCGTCCATCGCCGGCGTTGCGGCTGGCGGCGGCGGCATAGCGATGAGCGCCATAGCCGGCGACATACTAAAAAAGCAGCGCGAGGCCATACAGGCCTGCAAGGATTCGTTCAGCGGCGGCTATTGACAAATCTGGAGATTTGCTTGTTCAGGCCGGGCTTTTTGGCCCGGTTTTTTCGTCCGAGGCGCGGGGACGCGGCCTATCTTTCCGTTCCGTCCCGACGCGGGGCTTGGGGCGAGGCTTGCCTTGTTCTCTCGTCTTGGAGCTTGCGCGCCTTTTCGAGGCAGTCTGCCGCCAGATCAATGTAGTACTTTATCTTTTTGTCAATCTCGGCCAGGTCCCGCTCGTCGGAATCGAGCCCCGCCACGTTCTCGGCCCCGGTCGCGAAGGCGTCCGCGCCGTCGGAGCTGCTGGCGGCCGTTCCAGTCAGCCGGCGGGCTTCTTCCAGGTCCCCTTCGCTCTCCCGCGCAACACTGTTGAGTTCGAGCTTGCCCGGATATTCGATAAAGCCGTCTTTGAGCATCTTGACGGGCTCTATAACCATTAGCCTGTTCTTGCCCTTGGCAAGGGTATTCCCTTTCATTTTGTAACTCGACAGGCTGGTCAGCGGGTCCATGGCGTTGGGATTCGGGAAAAGATATCTGTATTCGCCCAAGCGGCCCTCGCTGAACGTCTTTTTGGTGATTATCCATTCGGCCGAGGCGTCCGCATATTTCCACTGCTGCTTTTCCCTTAGTCGTGCAGAGTTATGTTGAGCGGCCCCTATCTTGGCATATGCGAATTCGGGCGGAAGTGGGCTCGCCGTCGGATTATTCGCCCACTCATTGAATATGTCCAGTATGTTTTCCGCCACGGCGTTCTCCTTTGCGATCGGGATATATGGGGCGGGCAATCGGACTCGAACCGACGGCATCAGATACCACAAACCTGCGCTCTAACCAACTGAGCTATGCCCGCCGTCGCGATAGTTCTACAACACGCCGCGCGAAAAATCAACCGGTTCGTTGGCGCGCCGAAGCCTTGCCGGACAGGAACTACGCTGCATAGGCGCGCGCCGCCCCAAGGCGGGCAAGGGGCCGGAAACACCTGCGTCGCAGGTATTCGCCCTGCGTGCGCTCCGCCCGGCGCTCCAGCTCGGGCCTGTCGCTCTCTTTCGCCCCCTCGTATTCGCCGTTGAGGTCTATGGCGTGCTGGAGTTCGTGGATGAGCGTCCCTGCGATAAGGAAGAAATACGGCCTGTCGGGATTGAGCTCTATGGCCCTGTCCTTGACGCGGGCTGGTCCGCCGTCCGCGGTTCGCTCCCGCTTGAAGCTGTACGCGCCGACGGCGTTGGAGGCCAGCGAGCGGCTGAACCTTACCGGAATATTATACCTGCCGAGGATGTGGAGCATCCAGGAATATTCGCTCCTCCTGACTTCGTCCATAACGTCCGTTACGCTGCATTCCCGTTTGTCGTGTACATTCATGCCGGCCTCTTGTGGTTGTGTTTGTTATATAGTGCGCGCTCGCGGGTTTTTCAAGTAAAAGCCTTGACAAATCCAAGCGAGCGCCATAAAATCGCGCCCATGCCCTTCGGGGCAAATTCACACGCTCCCGTCCGGTTAGTGCCCTTCGGGGTGAAGGGGGGCGGAGGCTTAACTAATGAACGGAGTATGAAATGGCGTTTCCAAAATTTACCATGAAAGACCTCATAGAGGCCGGCGTGCACTTCGGGCACCACACCCGCCGCTGGAATCCGAAGATGGCGCCCTACGTGTTCGGGATAAAGGACAAGGTGCACATCATAGACCTGGGCAAGACCGTGCCCATGCTGCACGCGGGGCTGACGGCGCTTCGCAATGTCGCGGCCGCGGGCGGCAAGATACTGTTCGTGGGCACTCGGCCCCACGCGGCCCAGATGGTGGGCGAGACGGCCGAGGCGTGCGGCCAGTTCCATGTGAACAAGCGCTGGCTCGGCGGCCTTATGACGAACTGGAAGACCGTGGTCAACTCGATTCGCAAGATGAAGAAGAGCGAGGCCGACATAGCGAATGCCGAGGCCCTTGGTCTGACTAAGAAGGAAACCGTGGGCATGGAAAAGGAGGTTGCGAAGCTCAGGGACACGCTTGGCGGCGTGATGGACATGAACGGTGCGCCGAACATCCTGTTCGTGCTCGACGTGTCCAAGGAGGATCTCGCGGTGGAGGAGGCGGTGAAGCTCGGCATACCGATAGTCGGGATATGCGACACCAATTCGGACCCGAGCAAGATAGACTTTCCGGTTCCGGGCAACGACGACGCCCTGGGCGCGGTCCGGCTGTATCTGGACTTGGCGCTCAAGGCCGTGCTGGACGGGCTCGAGGAGCAGCTCAAGAGGTCCGGGGCAGATCTCGGCGCGGCTTTGAACCCGGCTGCGGCTGCGGCGAGCGCCCCGGCGGAGGAACAACCGGCCGGGGAAAAGAAAACGGAGGAAAAAGATGGCTGAAATAACTGCGGAACAGGTAAAGCAGCTGCGCGGGCGTACCGGCGCGGGCATATTGGACGCGAAAAAGGCGCTGGTGGAGACCGGGGGCGACATGGAGAAGGCCGTGGACGTCCTGCGCGCCAAGGGGCTTGCCAAGGCCGCGCAGAAGGGCGGGCGCGAGGCTCTGGCCGGCGCCGTGGCGCTGAGGGTCGAGGGGAACAAGGGCGTGATTATAGAGGTCAACTCCGAAACCGATTTCGTGGCCAGGAACGAAAAGTTCCAGGCCTTCGTTTCCGACGTGCTGAAGGCTTCCAAGGGCGCCGTTCCGGTAAAGATAAACGGCGTTCCGGCGGACGAGGCCGTGGCGGGCCAGATAGCGGCCATAGGCGAGAAGATAGCCCTGGGTCGGGCCGATTCGGTCGAGGTTGAAAACGGCGCCGTGATTGCGTATATACACAACAGGCTCGCGGACGGCATGGGCCTTATCGGCGTGCTTCTCGGCATAGAATCCTCCGCGCCGGAGGAAAAAATACGGGAGGTCGGCGAGCAGGTTGCGATGCACGTTGCGGCGGCGGCGCCCCTGTTCCTGGACGTATCCGACGTGGACGAGGCTTCGGCCTCGCGCGAGAAGGCCGTGGCGCGCGAGAAGGCGATAGCCAGCGGAAAGCCGGCCGAAATCGCCGAAAAGATGGTTGCGGGCAGCCTCAAGAAGTATTACGACGAGGTTGTCCTGAACGAGCAGGCGTTCTTCATAGACCCGTCGAAGAAGATAAAGGACGTGGTGGCGTCCATCGGCGGCGGCGCGAGGATAGCCAAGTTCGTCCGCTTCCAGATAGGGAAGTAGGCGGACGGGCTCTTGGAAACCGGCGGCGCGTACGGCGGTTTCCGAGGCCGATTTAAAGAAATTTTCGATCAAGAAATTTTTGTGTTTCGTTTAATCGAAAATTTCCAAGTTGAAATTCGGCGGGCCGGACGTCCCGGTGCGGGAAGGCCGGATTTCAACCGAATATTCTTGGGTGGCTAGCTCAGCTGGCTAGAGCGCTGCTTTCACACGGCAGAGGTCGAGAGTTCGAGTCTCCCGCCACCCACCAATAAATAATCTGATCCGACGAATACAAAAGGGCGGTTTTGCCGCCTTTCCCCGATTTTCTATACAACGGCCTTTTGTGCGATTCGCCGGTTTCAAATTAGTATTGTATTAGCATGGGAAAAATTATATATTCTATCAGTCCAAAATAAAAAGGAGAGAAAATGAAGCAGAATGCCACCTCGTATCAAGCCTTCACCGCCGCCAGGAAGATGCTTCAAGACAAGCTGCCCTGGGCGCATATAACGTCCGGCCTTTCCGGGGACAGGGAGCACGAGGGCTATTGCCAGTCCTATGCCGCCGAATTCGAGGATGGAAAATCCGTCTGCGCCAGCCGCGTTTCGAAGAGCGACGGCCTTTGGCCGAAATACCTCTATACGGCCCGTATAGGCGGCAAGATTTTAACGACCGACACGAATGTTGCCATGGGCCACGGCTACGGCTCCGAGGCGAAGTTGATATGGATAGACCTAAGGGAAGCCTGCCGGTTCCAGCGGTCCCGGAAGACATACGCCGCCATCGAAGAGATCAGGGGGCTTGGAAGAGAGATAGATGCCGGGCATGAAAGACAGGCATAAGTTCTGCGCCGCGGCTTATCTCGTCGTCCTGAACGGCGGGAAAGTTCTTTGCGGCAAAAGGAAAAACACCGGGTATTTCGACGGTTCATACGGCTTGCCTTCGGGGCACATAGAGGCGGGAGAGGCCGCGACTGCGGCCGTTTTGAGGGAGGCGCGCGAGGAAGCCGGCATAATCCTGCGGCCCGAGGATATAAAGTTCAGCCATATGGTTATGTACAAGCGCGACGGGCTCGAGTATTTCGACATATTTTTCAAGACCGAAAACTATAAGGGGGGCATAGAGAATATGGAGCCCCATAAATGCGAAAGCCTGGATTGGCTCGACATCCGCCGCCTGCCCGCGAACGTCGCCCCGGAAGTCGGGGCTGCGCTCGAAAACATGCTGCGCGGAAACTATTACAGCGAGCTGGGCTTTTAGGCGCCGTATTGTTGTTTGGAAAATCTATTATCCTGGCGGCGGGGACGGCGGCGACTTTTCGATATTGGGGTTCGTTCCAAGATCCTATGAATATTATTCTGATTTTCATGCCGGGAAAGGCGTGGTCGGGAAAGCGTCGCGCAAAAAGCCGACTCCGGCGTCCGTCTCCTGCCGCGGGCGGTTTGCGGATCCGGCGCGCCCTGCGATTTCAGTTGCTAAAAAAATACAGATATGGTATCTTGGCTTCCGGCATTCATGCCAAACTTGAAGCAAACTATAAGGAGAAGGAGTAATATTATGAAGAAAGCTATTTCAATTGCATTGGCCCTGGCCCTCGCCGGCTGCGGGTCGTACCGCACAACCAAGGGTGAAACCCACTACAGCACCCTCTTCGGCGTATCGATAGAGTCGGCCGTCATGGGCGACGGGATATATCTTCCCAAGAAGTAAGTGAAAGCCCCCTGGACGGGGGCTTTTTCATCCCTAAGGTTCCAGCTTCGCCCCTCCGCATAGCGGACGGTTTCCTGCATTTTTCACTTGCAACGAAGGCCGTGCGGTGGTAGAAATAATATAAGGAAAGGCTTAAGGTGAAGGGGCTGCAGAAGAATTCGGTGGTTTTGCTGTGCGCGTTCGCGTTCGCCTGCCCGCGTTTTGCCGCGGCCGCAGCGCCGGACGGGCGTTCCAATTTCGCGACCATAGACGACCTGGTGGCGCTTCCGCCGAACGCGGCCTTCGCTCCGGACGTTCCCATGCCCGCGCAGGGGCGGGATGCCGGGGGCGGCGGCGATTCGGAATTCGCATCCGAATCCGTGGCCGAGCTCGGCCGCATGAACGAGGAGCTTGTGAAGCAGCTCTCCGGGATAAAAAGGCAGGTCGACGCCATAGACCTCGGCATAATGGCTTCTTCCGTCAGGCAGGCCAAACAGCCGCCCGTGCGCGCCGCCGCGGATGGAAAAGTGGCAAGGGCGCAGGAGCCCGTGGCTCCGCTTAATACCGAGGAGGAGATAGTTTTTGAACCCCTTAAGCCCGGGCCCGGGCCACAAAGTGCCGAGCCGGAGGCGGGGGCTGCGCCGGACATCGCCGCAGTCGAAAAGCCCATTGAAAAGCCGGCCGAATCCGGGCAAATTGCAAACGGCAGTCCGTTCGGCGTGTCGGTCACGCCCATCCCGCACAGGCGGTTGCAGAGCTCTATTGTCAACAGGATAGAATTCGAGGACGCCGCGAATCGGCGGGCAAGCGCGATGTTTTCCCAGGCCAAGCCCAAGGCCAATCCGTTCGTAAAGACTTTCTCGGCAATAAGGCCGCAAAAGCAGGCGGCGCCTTCCGCCGCCCCGCCCCGCCCTGCTCCGGCCGCGCGTCCGGCCAGGCCCGTGCGCCGGAATATGTCGTCCGTGAGCTTGAAGCGCGAGCTCCGTTCTGCATACATGTCCGAAAACAAGTACCTGTCCGCGGCCGAGGATGGCGAGGATGAAGAGGAATGGGAGGAAGAGGAGTACGAGGAGTACGAGGAGGAGGAAGAGGTTGATTCCGAGGATGCCCCCCAAAGCCAGCCACCGCCGTCCGCCGCGCCGCCGGCCGAGTCCGCCGGGCCTAAGCCGGAGCCGGATGCCAAGAGGACGGAGCTCGCCTCTGCTGGGGCGGCCGGGGTTATCGGCGCGGTCAAAAGCCACGACGGCAAGCGCAAGACAGGGGGCGTGACCGACCTGCCCCCCGGCCCTCTCAAGGTCGGCAGCCGCGAGGTGCTTCAGATGAAGCTTGAGTTCAATCCGGACGATGGCGCCATTTCTGCGGAATCGGTCAACATAATCCGCTCGTTCGCCCAGATAGTGACCGATTCGCCCACCAAGACTATAGAGATAGGGGTGTCGGAGCGCGTTGTTGCGGACGACAGGCTCAAGAAGCTGACCGCCAAGCGCATAGCGCTGGTGTCCAACGTCCTTCGCCACGCGGGCGTTTCCGACCGTCAGATTAAGCCTATTCTGACAAGCCGCGACCCGGACAGCTTCAGCTTCCGCGCGGTCGACAACGACGTGTTCGAGCGCCTTAGCGTGACCAAGGGCGAGGTCGACGCGTTCGGCGAAGGTTCCACCACCACTTCGTACGAGCTTATGCGGTGGTGAAAAATCCAAAAAACCGGCCGGAATACTAATGATAAAATCGGAAGCCCGGGCCTATAGGCCTCCGTCCGCCATCCCCGGCGATATGTCCGGGCATGGCGGGAGGATCTTCAAATCAAAATTGTCCGGCCTTTAAGGGCGTTATTCCGGAGGGGGAGATTTCAAGGAAATAGGCGGCCTTTTCGTCGCGGCATCCGTTCCTACACGAAAGCTCGCGCGTGTATAGCGCTGCCCCGCGTCCTTCGCGCGCGGCCTCGTACCTGTAATACCGCCTGGATCTTCCGTCGAAAAAGCACGCCTTCATCCGGGCTTCCTGGCCGGATTCGTCTATGAACGAGGCGTCGGCCGGCGCGAATGCCGGGTGTTCGTTCCCGGACTGCTCGTCTACGCATGCGGCCAGATCGGAAAACGAATACTCGCCCTCCCCGGTCGCCATCCTCTGGATGCACGTCATGGGCACGGCGTTGTCGCGGTAATACA
>JAITSG010000006.1 GCA_031288035.1 Rickettsiales bacterium
GACGATTTCGCGGCGAGCGGCATTTCCGTGCGCCCGGCGAAAAAGGAGGCCGCGCGGCCAGCCCCCACGGAGCCGCCCGCGCACGACGGGCGCGTGGTGATACTTACCAGGAAAATGCGCGCGACAAGGCGTCCCGACCTTTCAAACGCCGACTTGGACAAGTTCTACGCCGAGCTTTCGTCCGGCCTCGCCTCGGCCATGTCGATAAGCTATATGGCGGACAGAATCGAAAAATGGCTGCGCGAAAACACGGCGGACGCGGCCGCAAAAGCCTCGGCCTGAAACCGCCGGGCAAACACGGGACTATGCGAAGATGAAAAAAATACTGCTTATATTCCTGGCATGCGCGGCGGCCGCCCCCCTTGCGTCCCTAGCGGCGAAAAAGCCAGCCCGGGGAGCTAGGACGAGCGGAACCAAACGGCCGGCGGCGGCACGCTCCGGCGGAACCGCGCGCGCGAAAGCCAAGGCCCGCACCGGCGGAACAGATAGGGCCGAGAAGGCCGACGCGGCGAAAGAACAGGAACCGGCCGCGGAAACGGAGCAGGGCGCGGATAAGGACCAAGCCCTTGCCGAAGCGGAGGCCGCCCCGGACGCAGCCGCGCTCGCCAAGGCCGCGGCAGACCTTATGGCCGAGAAACAGAAAAAGACGCTGGAGGAAAAGGCGGACCTAGAAATGGAGATGAAAATCCTGGAGGCCCAGGAGGCGGCGGTGAAGGCCCGGCTTATCGCCGAAACCGGAACGAACCGCGACGTGGAGCTTTCAAAAGCGAAAATCAAGGCCGCCATCGCGGAGGCGCACGTCAACGGAAAGGCCAGGGCCTCGATCATGACCGGGTGCAAGCTCAACCCCGTGAAAATCATGGGAATACTGGAGAAATCGTGCTCCGGCAAGATGGGCGACGAGGCCGAGCATACCGTCGAGGAGCTGGAAACAGAGATGATACGGCTCAATACCCCGGAACTCCTGTTCCTGAAATAGCCATATGCATGCGGTATAATATTACCACATACGAAAACCCTTGACAATCCGCCGGGCCGGCGTATACTTTCGCTTCGGTTCCGTTCAACAAAGGAAAACGCAAAATGGTTCAAAAGACATACAGCGCCAGGCCCAGGGACGTGGAGGCCAAATGGCATGTCATCGACGCGGAGGGGCTAGTCCTCGGCCGCATGGCGTCGGTGATAGCCTCGCGCCTCAGGGGCAAACACAAGGCGACGTACTCGCCCAACATAGACTGCGGCGACAACATAATAGTAATCAACGCCGCGAAGGTCGCGACCACCGGAAACAAACTGGAAAGCCGCAAATTCTTCTGGCACACGGGATGGGCCGGAGGAATAAAGGAACGCGTGTGGGGCGCCATACTCGGCGGCAAGCATCCCGAACGCCTTGTCATAAAGGCCGTGGAGCGCATGATATCGCGCAATCCGCTGGGCCGCGCGCAGATGAAAAAGCTCCACGTGTACGCCGGGGCCGACCATCCGCACGCCGCGCAGAAGCCAGAGGCGCTGGACGTCGCGAAAATGAACGCTAAAAATACAAAGCGAGGTGCATGATGGCGCAAGAAAAAAAAGTTGCCGCGAAAACCGCCGCGGCAGAGAAAAAACCAGCGGCAGAGAAAAAACCGGCGGCTAGGAAAACCGCCGCCAAGGAACAGAAGGCCAAGGTCAAGGTAGAGGTCGTGAAAAGGGCCGGCGCCAAGAAGGCCGAGGCCGACGCGCCCGCGTCGAAGGAAATAAAAAAGCCCGCGGCGGCCGCCAAGCCCCAAAAGGCTCTCAAAACCAAGGCCGCGAAGGACGCCAAAAACCGCACCTATGCGACGGGAAAGCGCAAAACCTCCATAGCCCGCGTGTGGATAATGCCGGGCAAGGGCGAAATAGTCGTCAACGGCAAGGAATCCACCGCGTACTTCCGCCGGCCCGTCCTCCAGCTGCTTGTCGAACAGCCGTTCGAGGCCTCCGGACGCAAGGGCGCGTACGACGTTTGGGCAACGCTTTCCGGCGGCGGGCTTTCCGGCCAGGCCGGAGCCCTGAAGCACGGGATATCCCGCGCCATCGCGACGGCGGAACCCGAGCTTAGGCCCGCGATAAAGGCCGCCGGGCTCCTTACCCGCGACGCAAGAATCGTAGAAAGAAAACACTACGGGCACAAGAAGGCCCGCAAGAGCTTCCAGTTCAGCAAGAGGTAACCGCGCCGCCGGCCCCGAACGGCCGGGACCATAAAAGGAAAAAACATGGCAAACCACAAGTCAGCGAAAAAACGCATCCTGCGCAACGAAAAGAAACGCATAGAAAACCACAGCCGCATGTCGGCCATACGCACGTTCGTCAAAAGGGCCATAGAGATAATCTCGGGCAAGAAGGAGGGGGACGCGAAGGCCGCGCTGGCCGCCGCGAACTCGCACCTGGCCCGCGGAGTCAAAAAGGGCATAGTCAAGAAAAACCGCATGGCGCGCGTTATGAGCAAGCTTTCCAAAAAAGCCTCCGCCGGACGAAAGGAGGCGGCCGGGCCCGCGCCCGCCGCAAAGGCCGCGTCCGCCCCTCAAGAAGCCCCATCGCCGGAGCAGGCCGGATGAAAATCGCGCTCGATTGCGACGAGGTTATACTCGACACAATCCGGGCAGGCAAGGCTTTCTATCTTGCCGAAATAGACCCGTCGGCCGACATACCCGACGACCTGTATTCCTCCGCATGGCCCGTGTGGGGCGACGATGCGGCGGAGGCACGGGAAAAATGGCGCGGCTTCCGCGACACGTTCACGCACAGCGAATATTTCAAGACGATACCGCCGCTGCCCGGCGCGGCCGAGGGCGTCCGGCGCATAAAAAACATGGGACACAGCATATTCGTCCTGTCCGCGGCAGGCGGAGACCCGGAAATCCAGCGCTCCCGCGCGGAGGCTCTCGTCCGCCTGTGCGGCGAGGACGCTTTCGACGACATAATCTGCATAGACTATTTCCAATCGAAGGCAGACAAGCTCGCCGAGATGGGCGCGGACGTCCTTATCGACGACGGGCTTTCGAACATATCGCACGCGATAGAGTCCGGGATGAGGGGAATACTGGTGCGCGTCGCGCAGAACGCGAAGCTTATCGACGACATGCTGGCGGGAAAGAGCGTGGATATCGCGTTCTGGCATTTCGACGACGAGCACTCGAAGCTCGTGCGCGAAAAGGCCGCGATAGCCGACGGGTGGCCGGAAATAACCGTGGCGGTCGAAAACATGCAATGATATACGAGGCCGTGATAGAAAACGCCGAGAACCTGGAACACGCGCTGGCGCGCGGGGCGGGGCGCATAGAGCTGTGCGACAATATGGCAGCCGGCGGCACCACCGCAAGCATAGGCGTCGCAAAACACGTCCTTTCCCGCTGCCGCAGCCTCGGCATCCCGGTAATGGCCATGATACGGCCGCGCGGCGGAGGATACGCATACTTTGCGGACGAAATCCAAATAATGCTGGACGACATGGCCGCCATGCGGGAAATAGGCATGGACGGCGCCGTGTTCGGCGCGATAACGGCCGATTGGCGGCTTGATATGCCCGCGATAGAAGTTTTATCCAAGGCCGCCGGGCCCATGCAGAAGGTTTTCCACCGCGCGTTCGACCATATAGCCGAATCGGAAAGGCTTGGCGCCATAGACGCTCTCGCCGGGCTAGGCTTCGCGCGGATATTGACGCACGGGGGCGACGACGGAAGCGGCATAATGCAAAACGCGCCGAAAATACGCGAGTATATAAAATACGCCGCGGGGCGGATAACCATGCTGCCGATAGGCGGAATAAACGCGGAAAACCGCGACGCAGTGGCCTCCGCCACCGGGGCCGGGGAACTCCACGGCACGAAGATAGTATAGTATCCATGAGAGGCTTTTAAGCCGGCATCGCCTCCGGGCAATATACTTGGCGTTTTATCCGGATAAGGTGAAAATGAAGGCGCGGCGATACGATTTTTTGACTTTATATCCGTTTCATATTATAGTGGAGTCCATAACAGCGGTACGAATATGGCTATATTTTATCTATAAGAAGGAGAATAAAATGGGTCTGGAAATAACAGTAAATGGCAAAAAATACGAACTGTCAGGGGAAATATGTTGGATAAATATAAGCGGCGTGGGGTTGGCCAAAATCCATAATATAGAAAGGCCGTTATTGAAAGAATTGGAAGAAGTCCTGCGACCGCCGAATATTTTCTCCATACTGGATGATAATTGGAATATGGAGATGGCCTGCTTTCAAGAGGACGAGATTGGAATCGCGGAAATCGATGGCAGAGGACTTCCGATAACATCCGCAGAGCTGTCTTTTGAGTGTCCTTCGCAATCCCCGCAATGGCATAAGATTCCACAGCTGGAAATAGCAAAACAGATGTGGGGCAGGAAGACCTAGCCGTCCATGCAATAGGGAATTCCTATGCCTTGAAGACGCCTGTTTCCCGCCTTGAATATTTGGTGCGGCCGAGAAGATTTGAACTTCCACGGGTTGCCCCACTACCACCTCAAAGTAGCGCGTCTACCATTTCGCCACGGCCGCATAACCGGAGGTATTATATACGAAGGGGCCGGTGTGTCAACCCCTTCGTCCGTCAATCGCCGCCGTCGTCGGAACCAGACGCGGAGGAGACGGGCGCCGGAACCGCGATACCGAGAGCCTCCTTGGCCTCGGCCTCCTTGCGCCTCTGCCCCTCAAGCTCCCTCGCCGCCCTTTCCCCCGGAGTCTCCAGCCCCGCGGCGCGCTCCGCGCTGTTGATTATATCGGCCGTCTCGGCAGCCAGCTGGGAGATGGACTTGTCCTCGTCCTCGGGCAGAAGCTTGACCTTGACCCGGCTAACCACCGTTACCGTGACGCGGCGGTTCATCTTCCGGTCCTTCTTCTCGTCGCCGGTCTTTATCTGCTCGGCGGCGTCCTTGATGTCGAGTATTATGTCGCTCGAGCTTACGCCCTTCAGGGCGAGCTGGTCGGCGACGAACTGCGCGCGGCGAAGTATCAGCTGCTTCGAACGGGCGCTCCTGTAGTTCTGGTCAAGCTGGCTTATGTACCCCTTGACTATGACTATATAGTCGTCCATCTCGGACTTCTTTATCCTCTCGATTATGCGGTCGAGCTGGGCCGGATCCTTGAGCTGGACGTCGTTCTTCCTGAAATCGGTGATGGTTTCCTCGAAATACCGCGGGAAATTCATCGTCTCCGGCTCCTCCGGATGGCCGAACTCGTCGTACCATTCGCCGTTGGTGAGGGATTCCCCGCCGAACTGGTACCTTGCGGTCGCGCTGGCCGCTATGCCGTCGTCCTCGCCGAAATACTTGCGCGCGTCGACGCCCACAAGCAGGCTCGCCCCCATGTGCGTGGAGAACCCGAGCCCGGCGTACGTGCCGCGCATGCCGTCGGACATCGCGTCGTACCCGGCCCTTTCCCCGTCGGAGGTTATGTCGACGGAGTTGTTCTTGACCAGCGACTCGCTGTATCCGCCGGACACGTATGCCTTGGTTATCCGGCCGTCGTCGTTCTTCGTCGAGTATCCAAGCTTGACGCTAGGCGTGACGGCGGCCTTGTATATGTCCCCGAACTCCGCGCTTACGGCTGACGAATCCGTGAAGCCGTCGAACCGCACGGCGTGCGCAGACGCGGCGGTGGAGGTGGTTATCGACCATTCGTCGCTAAGCCGGAACGCATAGTCGACCTCGAAATCCACGCCGTACGCCTTCCCGCTGAATTCCTCCTGCCCCTCCTCGGCCGTGACCGTGAGGTCGTAGCTGCCCGCATAGGCCGCCGCGAACACGCCGAAGCCCCCCTTTTCCTCGGCCGCCGTGAAGTACGCGCCGTAAAGCGAGCTCTTCACGCGGACGTCGCTGGGCCCGCCGTCAGCGCCTATGGCGTCGCCGCTCAAGGAATAATCGCCGATGCGGCGCGACATAAAAAGG
>JAITSG010000007.1 GCA_031288035.1 Rickettsiales bacterium
AGTATGCTCTCAAGGCCGACATTCCCGGAGCCGCGGATACCTCGGGCTTTGCAACTAAGGCGGAGGTGGCGGCCGTCAAGGCTTCCATCCCCGCGGCCATGGACCTCTCGAAATATGCGTTAAAAACGGATATACCCGCGGCCATGGACCTGTCCGCCTATGCCAAGAAGGCCGAGATTCCGGCCGCAGGCGGAGGCGGAGGGGACGCCTTTCCAAAGGGGACGCGTCTACTCATGCTGGCCGCCCAAACAGACTCCACCATCCCTCCGGGGTGGGGAGTATGCAAAGGAAAAACCCGCACCCACGAATACGAACTAAAAGGCTATCTCCTGCTTGGAGAGCAAGCTTTTGCAACTCATTTTTTCGACAACCTTGTGAAGCAGGAGGCCTTGACGCCAGGAGCCTTAAAAGAATTCGCGACAAATGGTTTCAGCTCAATCGGATTTAATAGTTCCCTCTATCAGCCGAAGGCGTTCTGTATAGAAAAGCTATAGTTTCACCCGGGCATATCGCCTCTTGACCTCCGGGCCGCCTATGGCATAATATGCCCCCATGTTGGATATAGAAAGGATAAGGGCCGTAGAACAGGGCCGCGAGGTCGACCCGTTCGCGGTACTGGGCTTCCACAGGGGCTTCGCCCGGCTGTTCGAGCCGCGGGCCGAGCGGGTGTTCCTTCTTGCGGACGGCCTGTCCATACCCATGGCTAGGATAGGGGCCGAGGGGCTGTTCGAGGCCGCGGTCAAGGATACCGAGTACAAATACCTAGTCGAATACCGAGACGGGCGCCAGGAGATAAGGAGCGACGCCTACAACCTTCCGCCCGTCATAGGCGAGATGGACGAGCACCTGTTCCTTCGTGCCGAGCATTTCGAGCTGTTCAGGAAGCTCGGAAGCCACGTTACGGACGCCGGCACGTCGTTCGCGGTGTGGGCGCCGTCCGCCATGCGCGTGTCCGTAGTCGGGGATTTCAACGGATGGGACGGCAGGATAAATCCCATGCGCCGCCATCCGGTCAGCGGGATTTGGGACATGGTTATCCCGGGCCTGCCCGAGGGTTCGGCGTACAAGTACGAAATATTGGACAGGAACGGCAAGGTCCTGCCCTTAAAGTCCGACCCGTTCGCGTTCGAATGCGAGCTAAGGCCGAAGACCGCGTCGGTAACGGCCCGCCACATGCCCAGGTTCGAAACTGCGAGGGTGAAATCGGACATACGCGCGCCAATGTCCATATACGAGGTTCATCCCGGAAGCTGGAGGCGGCGCCCGGACGGGTCTTTTCTCAACTACCGCGAGCTGGCTTCCGAGCTCGTCCCGTACGCGAAGGACATGGGTTTCACGCACATAGAGCTCACGCCCGTGACCGAATATCCGTACGACGGAAGCTGGGGCTACCAGCCGACCGGGATGTTCGCGCCGACCTCGCGCTACGGGGGCCGGGAGGATTTCCGGGCGTTCGTCGAGACCGCGCACGCAGCCGGCGTGGGCGTGATAATAGACTGGGTCGGCGCGCATTTTCCGAAGGACGCGCATGGGCTCGCGGACTTCGACGGGCGGCCCGAGTACGAATACGCGGACTCCCGCAAGGGCGAGCACCGCGACTGGGGTACGAAGATCTACGATTTTGGGAAAAACGAGGTCGTGAATTTCCTAATATCCTCGGCGCAGTTCTGGTGTGAAACCTACGGCGTGGACGGCCTGCGGTTCGACGCGGTGGCCAGCATGCTGTACCTGGACTATTCGCGCCGCGACGGCAACTGGGTTCCGAACAGGTTCGGGGGCGTGGAGAATCTCGAGGCCATAGGCTTCATCCGGAAGATAAACTCCGTCTTGTACCGCGACTTCCCGGGCATAGCGACGTTTGCCGAGGAATCGACCGGCTTTCCGCGCGTTTCCGCGCCGGTGGACGCGGGCGGCCTCGGGTTCGGGTACAAATGGAACATGGGGTGGATGCACGACGTCCTGTCGTACATGGCGAGGGATTCCGTGCACCGCAGGTACCACCACCACGAGATAGCGCACACGATGGACTATGCATTCGCAGAGAATTTTGTGCTTTCCGTATCGCACGACGAGGTGGTGCACTGCAAGTCCTCGCTCCTTATGAAGATGCCCGGCGGCATGTGGCAGAAGTTAGCGAACCTGCGCGCCTTTTACGGCCTGATGTGGACCATGCCCGGGCGCAAGCTCCTGTTCATGGGCGGCGAATTCGCGCAGCAGAGGGAGTGGAGCGAGGACAGGGCCCTCGACTGGGATCTGCTTGAAGGGGTGCCGCACAGGGGGGTCAAAAAGCTCGTGCGCGACCTGAACCTCCTTTACAGGGCGGAGCCTGATCTACACGAGAACGACTCGAGCGCGTCGTCGTTCACGTGGATAAATCGCGCCGACACGGACAACAGCGTGTTCTCGTACATGCGCGGCTCCCTCGCGGTCGTCGCGAACATGACGGCGATAGTGCGCGAAAACTACCGCCTCGGCGTGCCGGAGCCGGGCGGTTTCGCCGAAATCCTGAACACGGATTCGTTTGGCTACGGCGGATCGGGAGTGAGGAATCCGCGGCTGGAGAGCGAGCCGGTGCCGAGCGACGGCATGGCGCAGTCGTTGCTGCTTACGCTTCCTCCGCTTTCCGTGGTGGTGCTGAAAAAGGCGCCCGGCGGGGCTATTGCCTGAACTTTTCCACGCTGGTAATCGCGAACCTGAACGCGGACGACGGGGGCAGCTCGGGATTTGCCTCGGCGATTCCGGAGATTAGCTCCACATACATGTGTATCTGGTATTTTTCCCGCTCCGCCTTCGATATGTCCCACACGAGAGGGGTCTTGATTACGAGCTCCACGTCCGTGATCCAGCGGCCCGGGTCCAGGTACTGCCGCGGCCCGTCGGTTATCCTGACCGTGCGGGTGGTCCTGGCCGCCCTCAGTTTCGCGATTTCGCCCGCCTCGTTCAATAGGCCGGCGAAGCTCTCCATCGCGGCGGGCTTCCGGCTGGCGACCGCGGGGATTTTCAAGAGCGCGCCCAGTCTTATGTTCCCATGCTGCGACTTGTCCAGGATTCCCAGGTTCGCCGAATCCGCGAACCACGATCCGGTTATGGTATAGCGCGCGGTTATGTATTCGCGGATAAGCTTCTTGAGCATGTCCTCTAGGTCCTCGTCTGAAAAGTTCTCCCGGCGAAGCGCGATTATGGCGAAGTCCTCCGCGCTGGACGCCGGCTGCGGCACGGCAACGGCGTCTATCCTGTTCCTGTCCAGCTCGCGCAGGAACGCCAGGGCCATCCACAGGTCTGCGGCGAACAGGGCCATGCAGAGCAGGCACATTAGGAAAAGCGCGATCCTTCGCATCATTCGCGCCCCCACATGAACGAGGTTCCCGTTACCGAAAAGTTGATCTCGCCGGCGGTGGATACTACGGAGATGTATCCCGTTATGCCGCTTCTCTTCCCGTCGCTTCCGACAAGGTCGAAGTCGACCTTGTATTCCGCGGAGCGCCTGTCGCTTGCGCCGCCGCCGGGAAGTATGAAGTCGAATATGCTCCTTTTGGCGGTTATGGTCGCAGCCCTGATCGGCTCGGCGCTCTTGATCTCCGCGCCGCGCGTATAGCCCGTCCTAGCGAGGTTCGAGGCCGCGGTCTTCTGCTCCGCGACGAACAGGCTGTATGCGTCCGCGCTGGAGGCCATGGCGAGCCAGCATTTTTCGCTTGTCCATATTCCGGCCGTGCCCGGCTTGGCCGGGGTCGCGCACCACGCAAGGTCGTTTTCGTAAAACGAGGGCGATATTGTGAACATTTTTTCTATGTACTTCCTGACGAAAAGGGCCTCCAGGTATTCGGTCCCGCTCTTAGCGGGCGTCTCCGCCATGGCGCCAATTATGGGGCCCGCGAACCTTTGCTCCGCCTCGTCCCATTCTATAAGCCGCGGGCGGGGTTCGCCGGGCTGCGATCTGATTATCGTCGCCGCCATTAGGATAATGGATATAACGGCCATGGCCATGCATGCGCGCGAGATGTAGTACGCGGCGAACAGATACTTGCGCCCCGGCTTCGCCGCGACGTCCATTTCGTAAGGATATACCGGCCGTTCGCCTGTCAAGCCATGCCGCCCCCTCGGCCGGCGGATTATATGTTGAATGTCATGTCGTCCGGCAGGCCCGGCTTGGTTTCGAGCCGGATGCACGCGCACGGCGAGAGCTTCAGTTCGTTCGCGTCGTATCCCACCCCGACCGGATCAGAGTTGTACATAGACCCGCACCCGGACACGGCCGCGATTGCGAATAATGCTGCTGCTTTTCTCATTTGCCCACCTCTTTGGGATATTTTATAAATAAACTGTCGACAATGCAAGCGAATTAGTATATACTCGCGCGGTTATGGGAAAGACGTACGACAGGCTTCTTGAAATGTGCCGGGGACCCGGGGCCGTGGCGGTTTTGGTCGTCCTGTCGTTCCTGGAGGGGATAATATTTCCCATCCCGCCGGAGGCGTTTTTCATTCCCATGGTTCTCGGCGCGCCCAAAAATGCGTTCAGGATAGTGTCGGCCGCGCTTGCCGCAAATCTTTTGGGCGGTGCGTGCGGCTACCTTGTCGGCAGGCTCGCCATGGACACGGCCGGAATGTGGCTGCTTAATGCAATGGGGGCCGGGGAAAGCTTCGCGTCCTTCACCGAGGGCTATATAAGGTACGGCTTCTGGCTGGTGTTCATGGGCGGGTTCACTCCGTTCCCGTACAAGGTCATATGCTTGGCCAGCGGGGCGGTCGGGCTGGATTTTCGGATATTCCTCCTTTCGTCCGTCGTGTCGCGCGCGCTGAGGTTCTACATCGTCGCCTGGCTTCTGCGCAGGTACGGCGAGAGGGCTAACAGGATAATCTCGGGTAACTTCGGGCTGATAACGACGCTGTTCTTCATAATGATAGTGCTCGGGTTCTATGCGGTGAGATGGCTGTAGAAAGGATAAGGGAGGCTAGGGATACCAGGGCCCTCGGAACCGACTCCGTGGGGCGGCTTCTGGCGCGGTTTTCCGGGCCGGCGATACTGGCCATGCTGGTCGGCGTGATATACAACGCGACCGACCGGTGGTTCATAAGCCGGTACGTGGGGCACGCCGGCATGGCCGCGCTCGCCGTCGCTATGCCCCTGTTCCTGGGCGTCATAGCGATAGAGCTCATGACCGGCATAGGCGGCGGCGCGCTGTTTTCGATAAGGCTTGGCGAAGGGAGGCCCGAGGAGGCCGAGCGCGTGCTCGGCGCAACCTTCGCGCTCCAGGTGGTGCTGGGGCTCCTGTTCGTCCTGATATCCCTGCTGTGGCTCGGGCCGCTGCTCGTGTTTCTCGGCGCGGGCGAGGCCACGTTTCCCCTGGCGCGCGAATACATGGCGATAGTTTCGTTCTGGGCGGTGCTGGACATAGTGGGCTACGGCCTGAACCATTTCATACGCGCGCTCGGCTACCCTATGCGGGCCATGTTCAACACGAGCATAGGCGCGGTGATGAACATAATCCTGGACTACGTGTTCATGGCCAGGATGGGTATGGGCATGGCCGGAGCGGCGCTCGGCACCATACTGGGCTGGAGCGTGCCGTTCGTCCTGGTGCTCCGGTTCCTGGCGGGGAAGAAAAGCGCGGTCAGGCTCAGGCTCGAAAACATCCGGCCGGACGCGGGGATGATGTTCGAGGTGTTCAAGTTCGGCCTGTCGCCGTTCATGCTGCACATGTCCTCTGTCGTTGTGGTGTTCATGATAAACCGCGCGTTCGGGCGGTACAGCGGCGACGCCGGCATAGCGGCGTTCAGCATAGCCCACACAATAAGCATGATGTGCGTCATGCCGGTATTCGGGATAACGCAGTCGATGCAGTCCATAGCGGGGTTCAATTTCGGGGCAGGCAAGCCCGGGCGCGTGCGGCACGTGGTGCGGCTTACCCTGTTTGCGTCGGCCGTATGGCTTCTTTTGTGCTGGGCGGTCGTCCAGTCGTCGGCGCCGGGTCTGGTGGGCCTGTTCGACGACGGAAGCGGCGGAGGACTCATGGAGATATCGGCGCGGATACTTAGGATGATCGCGATGTTCATGCCGCTGTTCGGCTTGATATTCGTGGCCGGCACCCTGTGCCTGGCGATAGGGAGGTACAAGGCCTCGCTGTGGTTCAACATAGTGCGCGAGCTTCTGATCCAGGCCTCGCTCCTTGCCGTATTCCCGGTCTTCTGGGGGCTGGACGGGGCCATGTGGGCGATACCTTCCAGCGATCTGGTGTGCATAATGATCGCCATAGCGCTGCTCTCGTGGGCGTACAAGGGCCTGAGGAGGAAGGGCTGAAAAGGCGCAGACCCGCCTTGTAGCAAGCCGCCGCCATTCTTGTTTTCCGCGTTCTTAACGGATTCTCCGCTTGATTGCAAGGGCAAAAAGTGGTAGAATAAAGGACTAGATAAGTCCGGGATTTCAGGAGGGAAAGCCAAAATGGATAAAGAGCAGCTTTCATATTATACCGAGCGTATTTATGAATATATCGATGGCCTTGTCTCTAACGTAAAATCCGCCCTTGGCGAAGATAGCGACATCGCCGCGCAGACCGTAGGTTGGGCGGGAAATTACGATGGCGAGGGGAGCTATTCATGGCGGAATCGGTTGTCCGGCGTTAATATGGCGCTCGATGAAGGGAATTATAGCGAAACCTTTTTGAAAGAAATCCTTGACAAGATCCGGCATCATATAGAACAGCATATCGAAAATACCGTGAATCCCGCGCTTGAACGGGCGGGCAAGGATAAGTTGGAGATTCCCGGCGACGACTTTTTCTTCGGCAGTAGCAAGCTGCCGGAACCGGGCGGCACAGATTCCAATACGCGCGAAAATCAAGACGACGATTTCACCGAGCAAGACGAAGCTTTCATAGAGTTCGATCCGTCGACACTGGAAATCATAGACCCCGATAATTTAGATGGTAAGATTTTAGGGTTATACCCCCCCCCGGGTATAAGCGGCCGACAGAAAGCGCCGACGTCCCAAAGGGACAGGAAGGTCGAGGGTCCTTCGGCGGCGGAGCCGGGGCCCTTAAGTGAGGATGAAATCAACGCGCTGCTTGCGGGGCTTGCGGGGGACGAAGCTCCTGATAACCCGCAGTTAACAAGCAAAGATACGGGCGGATTGACTATGGAGGGCGATAGGCCGCAAACCGGCGAGTCGGATCTGCCGCTCGGCGACGATGAATCCGGAGATCCGGATGGAAACGATGGTGAGGACGACGACGAAAACGTGCTGCCGGATGGAAACCAGTCTCCTCCGCTACAAGATGAGGAACAGGCCGTGCGCCTTCGCTCGTACGGGGCCGACTTCGACACCTTCGCGTTCGATCCGCGAACTGGCGACAACGCACAGGCGAAATCCAACCGGCGCCAGGTGAACCAAATCCGCCTTTCCGCGATGCGTGCGGCCGGGCTGGACAGCGGGACCGACGATATTGCTGGGATGGACGACCAGCAGCTCGCCGAGGCTATTGCGGACGGCGAAAAGAAAATGAAGTCCGCCGCGAATCGGCGCAAGTTCGATAAGAAGTTCGTGGAGGGGCTTTCGGCCGTCGGCGAGTTTGAAAATCTCTCTCCGCGGCAGCTGATAAGCCTTTACGAGAACAAGCGGGCGACGCGGGAGATAAAGGACCAGACGCTACGGCGCATGGCGCGCCTCGCCGACGAGGCCTCTGAGGAAAGCTCGCTCGAAAACTTCAAGAACTTCGCCGACTATACGAACGCGGGTTCTGTGGCCGAGGGCTATCTCGACATGTTCGACTTCATGGACAAGCATAAGAAGGAGTTCGGCAATATCAGCATTGCCAAGGTTCCGGCGGCCCGCGCGAACATGAATGACTATATCGGGGACTGGGACGACCGCCACAATCTCGGCGGTATAAAGAGGGAGAAGAAGGAGAAGGATAGACAGAAGGTCGAAAAGGAGCTCCAGAAGAGGGCCAAGGGGATAATTTCGACCCTCGAAACCATCGGCGTCGCGGATTTGGGAGAGGCCCGAAGGTTACTAGCCAACCTCAAGATAACGAAGAATGGAGATCCATTGGATCTCGCCGATGCCGCGCCTTTCAAGGATGAGATTCTCGCCATAGCCAAGGGCGAGCTGCTCGACGATTTCGTCGCCGGGACGCAGAACTACGACGGGGATACCGTCAAGGATGCGCTCGAGGACAAGGTCAGGGAGGTGCTCTGGCGCACCGAGGTCGCGGACAAGGTCGGGCAGGGCTTGCTCGAAAAGCCGGATCTCTTCACGAACGCCGAGTACATGAGAAATTATATATCCGAGCTCGGCGCCGGGGGAAAGGAGATCCAGGCCCCCGCGATAAACGAGGCGTGGAGATTCCGCCTGCAGGAGCGCCTCAACGTGATAGAGCGCATCGGGAAGAGGCTCGGCAACGACAAGGCCCAGGTCCTGGAAACCATGTACGAGGACGTCCGGAGGGAGGATGAAAGGCGCGGCGGGGGCAAGAAGGAGCGCTTCGCCGACGCGACCCAGGACCAGTACAACAAGAATTTCAAACGGCAGCTTGTCAGGACCGGCCTCACGTCGGCCGGGATGGGCTTCGCGTTCAACATCATTCGCCACATAAACTGGCCCTTTCCCGGCGCCGGCATGATCGCGGTCGGCGTGCTTTCGACCGGCCTGGCCATCGCGAACTTAAAGCGCCACCACGACCAGTGGAAGGCCGTCCAGAGGAAGAAGGGCGTGGAAAACCCGCGATTCCTTGACTATCTTAAGAACCCGGAGAACCTTTTGACTATAGGCGTTTCGGTTGTCTCCATCTTCGCGGCGGTCACCGGCGTAGGCGCGGCCGCGGAGAAGGCCGGGGCGGCGATAAAGGTCGTCAACAAGGTTGCGAGGTTCATGGCCATTGCCGGCGTGGCTCTGAAGGGCCTAATAGGCGGCCTCATGCGCATAGGCGCGGCCATAAAGGACGCAAAGAAAAACAACAAATCCGTCCGCACGGCGGTATTGGTGGCCAGCGGGCAGACCATAGCCGCCGGCGCCGTCCCCCTCGCGGCGGGGCTCGCGGGCAGCTGGCTCGCGGGCGAGATTGTCGACGGAATCAACGAACACACGGGATTCAAGTTGTTCAAGCGCAAGGAAACCTGGATAGAGAGGGAGAAGGACAAGTGGGTGGAGGACGAGCCGAAGAAAATAACGCAGCGCGACTACGGCGACGAGGATGTGGAGTTCGCCAAACGCCGGCTTGGCGGCGAGGGCACGGTCGAGGTCGTGGGCGGCCGGCACGTGCCGGGCGGGACCATGCCGCGGCCGCACGGGAATTTCGACGACTTCGACCATCCGCAAAACCTCGGCGGGCATGTAAGGCAGGACTGGACGACGGCTTCCGAGAACGCAACCGCGCAAGAGAACATAGCCAGCTCCGCGCTTATCGGGGACGCGGACGGACAGTTCCTCCCGAGCCAGGGCAACGAGGCCGTGATGCAGTACAAGCTCGAGGTCTTCACCCGCCTGAACGAGGGCAATCCGGAAGTGCGTCTTGCGAGCGGGGCTAGCGTGAACACGATAGATCTCCTCGAAAAGCTGACCCACACGAAGGGCTACGCCATGACTGCGGACGAGACAGCGGTGCTCGACAGGATAAACTATCTCGTTGCGGAGCGGGGCCATATGATAGGCGACGAGTACAATCCGGTCGACCAGACGCTTGCGAGATGGCGGACGGTCGGCGTCAACAGCTTCGAGGCCGGCCATCCCGACGGAGTGAAAGCGATCCCGGGAGAGATACCGCAAGGGCATTGGGAGCCGGGGAAGGAAATAGAGCATTCCAAGTGGGTTTCCAACGAAATGCCGTTCCTGGAAGCTCTTGGCATAGCCCTGCCGTTCGTGTTTCCTATACGCGACAAGGTGCTGCAGTTCAAGAAGGGCGTGAAGGCCCTGCTCGACATGACGAAGAAAAAGAAGGGGCGGTTTATCGGCGGCCGTGTTGGCGGGCAAAGGACTCCCACCGGGCTTCCAGGGAGAACGAACCTCAGGGGAGCATAGCCCGGAAGCCGCGCCCACCCGAGGTATCCGCACCCGCGGCTGATCTTTTACATAGTTTCTGTAACAAGCCTCGTGGAAATCCGGCGGCGTGTACGGCGTTTTTTCGCCCGCGCGCCGATTGAAATTGGCGCGAATTCATGAGTGCTTAAAATTTTAATAGGGTAAGTGGTGCGCCCGGCAGGACTCGAACCTGCGGCCTACGGATTAGAAATTTTTGTTTCTATGCGGGGCGGGCGTCGCAAAAACCCAGCTTTTCCGCTGTGTTCGGCTCGCCCTGTTCTTCTCTCGGAATCCCGTGGCTAACCTATGGCTAACTTTTGGGGTAAAGGTAATAACAGGAATGTGCTATTTTACGAAGGGAATAGCAGGGATATTAAATTTCTATTCGCCCTCTCTTGAAATTAAGTCATAGGCTAGGCTTGCTAAGGATAGATAATGGATAGTTAGATTTTTATCCAAATCGCTGGCTAACCTATGAAACTTTTCATTTCGTAAAAATTGTACCGCTAGATGAATATACCCTATTCCACGAAAGAAGTCACTTTCTGGGCTTCCTGTTTCGGCAGTATGCCCAAAAAGTTGAATATGATACTTATTACTTTCCGCATTGAGATTAAATACATCGCTCGCTCTTTCCTTTGTTGTAAGGCTTATCAATTTTTCCCTAACGATTTTATATGCTTCTTCTACCGCGTGGAAATAATCTCCAGTGTCTAAATAACGCTTTATATGAGCGTAAATTTCCGGCCTAATTTCAATATGGATAAGATTATTGTCAAGAGTCGCCGAGGTCGATTGCGGTGAGAGCGATCGGTTTGGCATTTCCAGCAACTTCCTACCGATTTTTTCTACATTCTCACTGAATCCAAGTTGGTGGATATGCCCCGCTAGTTCTGCATTTCTGATTAATCCAGACATCTCTATCAAAACTTTACCAACCGTTTCGTTATCGCCAATCTCCCAAAATGTCCGTAATCTGTTTGCTTTCGATTCACCATTTTGAGAATATACAGAATTGCCAATATCTATATCGAAACCATCGAAAAAATCCTTGAATGATCCATTAGTAAAACTCAAAACATATCCTTCCCCCATTCGTAAGGCGGATTCCAAATAGTGCCTGTCTGTGGCTGATAAGCTACTCATTATTTAATCCTATCAAAGTTGGCGCGCCCTAGACGACTCGAACGTCTGACCTAATGCTTAGAAGGCATTTGCTCTATCCAGCTGAGCTAAGGGCGCATGGGGATAATGGTATATCCCCATAGCTTAAAAAACAAGCGAAAACACTTTATTCCCCTTGATTTTGCTATGCTTGAGGCCTATAATAACCCTGTGTCGTAGCGATACGGCGCGACGGGCAACACAAGCCCATTAGTGAGGGTGTAGGATACGCACTCTGAAAATAGTATCCCGGCCTATGGTCGGGGTAGCACCGGCTATAAAACAGGGAAACCAAAGGCCGGACGCAGTCAATCACTAATGGCTTGTGAATCCCCCGACCGCTTTATGCTCTGGCACAAAGCGATTTTTACATAGGAGGATTTATCATGAAAAAACTTATTATATCTTTGCTTGCCGTCTTGGCCGCGTGCGGAGGTAATGGCGGCGGAGATAATAACAATCCGATCGTTATCCATAATTCGGATATAGCGGGTTATTCGGGAGAAACCCTATCTTACAACGCGTTGAATATTGAGGGTGTATCCGTTGATTCCGACGGATACGCCGATATATCGGGATACAGTATATATCAACTTGGGGACAAGTGGAATGAAAAGCCCTTTTTGAATAGCGGAGAATTCTCCAAGGCCAAGGCCTGCTCTGCTGGCGGTTGCGCTACGCATGAGTTCGCCAACATATACGGCTTCATAGTCGATTATATAAATTATATTCAGTACGATACCGTATTCCCGTGGCAGAATTCTGGCAGTCCCAGCGGTAGCTATTTGATAACTCTATTGCCTGGATATGACACTTCATCCGAAGTGGCTATAAATTTGGCTAGCTTGCCGCAGAATCGGACTTATAGAGGCGTCGCTACCGCCAATGAACAAACATATGAGTCGGGAGTCATAAAATCGATAGTTGCAAAATCTTTCGGAACTATTACCCTTGCTTTCGGAAATACGGTTTCAGATGGGAAAATATCGTTTGATATGCATAATAACGAATTTGACAGGTCGAATATTGCATTGACGAATAGTCGAGCAACTATAAAGACCGATGGCAGCGACCGTTGGCATGCGACATATTATGAGGTGTCCTCCGACACTACCCTAAATGGCAACGATAAACTATTTGCTTGGGAAGGATATGCCAAGTAGTATCATGGCGCGCTTATGTAGAGTTCGATTTGGTTGCTCGATTTGATTTTTGCGTAAAATCAAATTGATAACACTGCTCCACTTTGTTACTCCACTTTCGCACTCCATTTTACTCCACTTTGCAAGCCGTATTGGTGTTTTTTAATTTTGTTTCTACACAAAATCGGAGAAATAGCGTACTTTACTTTGCCACTTTCCTTTGCTGCTCGCTTTGTTCCCGCTTTATATAACTTTTATGGGCGCACTTCCGCTGGAACAGGCCGGTATGTATTATCGCATTTCGAGCTATCGAGGTTCTATCGGGGTTCGTTTTGCTTGCGACGGCCTTTTGTACTCCTTTGACTTGGGTTGGTATCGAGAGATGGTTTCGCCGAATTATCCCCTGCGGGGCTAACGGCGACTTGTGTTATTCTTTGTGGATTAGATACGCGCGCGGGCGGCTCCGCGTGATTGAGGCGCTCCGCCTGCGCGCTTTGTACACTCCTCGAAAATCTCCTCTGTGTATGGTATATTATATGTATCGCAAAATTTGGTATGAACACCAACGGAATATAGGCCTTTATCGTAGCAAAAAATGGTATGCTAATGGCAAAAATCATTCCAAATACTTCGTAGCCTATCAAATTTTGGTATTATACGGCGCAAGATTTGGGATTATCTTTTGTTTTTCGTCAAATCTTTTCCAGTCATTTGTCGGTGGCTGGTTGTTCAACCTTTCGAATGTCAAAGCCCATTCGCTCGCCTTGCGTCCCAGACGCATACCTTTTTTGAAAGGGATAATGAAACCGTGTTCGTAAAGCTCTGTGAGCGCCTTTTGGGTTGTGTTGGGACAGATACCCCATTTTTCTCCCGAACTGCATGCAAACCCGATTTGCCCGTTGTTGTAGCCATTATAGCGGTATTGTATAGCTGTCATTATGCTTCGGGCGGATGGGGATAAAGTACGATATGCCGGGCTCTCAGCTATATTATAGGGCAATTTGATAAAATGTTCGCTCCCTTGTCTGCCGGTCTTTTTTTCAAAGTCGCTGATTTTTCGCCCTGGAAGTTTTGACATGCTACCTGTCTTTCGCGCCGCAATGTACCAGCGGCAGGGAAATAGTTAAACCGCTTCCGCTGTGGTAATGGCACGTTTTGGGCAAGTGGTGTCCCGCTTTTGGGATTCTATATACTCCAGAACTTCGCTTATCTTGTAAAGAACGCGTCCGCCGACACGATACCACTTTACGGGGCAGGTGCGGTTTGTCCGCTGGCGTTCGATGGTGTTGGGCTTGCACTTCAGAAGAGCGGCAAGCTCGGTCGTGGTTATGAATTTATCATCCATTTGTAGAGCCTCCTTTTGGGTTTTTACAAAGGGATTGTAATTGTATTAACTGTAAGACAAAATGACTTTTATATAAAAAATTTAAGGACTTTTGTGGCAATTTTTATGCTTGAGGCGACTCTTGGGGCTAATACTGATATAGCAACCCCGCCCTTTAAGTTCTATATTGATCAGTCTTATAATCTCGCTGGCAAATTTTTCAAATGTCGTATATTCGCCATATTCATAAGCGCTTTGCGTGGGAGTTTTCCCAGTGATTGCTTTGTATATAATTTTTAATCCTTCCATAAGCCAACCTTCCCAATGAAGGCGGTCAAAATCCTCAAAATGAGGCGTGCGCCCTTTACCCTGCTTCTTTCGGGATTCAATGCCATGCGCAGCAGTATCGAAAGCGGATAGCAGCGCTTTCAGAGTAGAGGTAAGCCGAGGTTCTGTCGCTTTTTCGTCTTCACGGACAAGCAAGAAATCCATGCGGGGTTTATCTGGCGTGTTATGGAAGAAGACGATATAATTGTAAGTCGAGGGAATATCTAAAAGCCTAAT
>JAITSG010000023.1 GCA_031288035.1 Rickettsiales bacterium
CTCGACGACGTTCCGCCCGTGCCTGTCCGATACGTCCCCGCCGCGCACGCTGTCTTGTTCGTACCTCCGGTGCAATAGTATCCCGCCTCGCACGCCGTGCAGGAACTCGACGACGTTCCGCCCGTGCCTGTCCGATACGTCCCCGCCGCGCACTGCGTCCTGTTCGTCCCTCCGGTGCAGTAATACCCCGCTTCGCACGTCGTGCAGCTGCTCGACGACGTTCCGCCCGTGCCTGTCCGATACGTCCCCGCCGCGCACGCTGTCTTGTTCGTACCTCCGGTGCAATAGTATCCGGCCTCGCATGTCGCGCAGCTCGAGCCGTTCCAATAATATCCGGGCGTCGAGCACGCCGTGCAGTTGCTGCCGTAATATCCCGAGGCGCATCCTGTCTTGTTTCCGCCGGAACAGACCCATCCTGTGGGGCACCCGTCCTCGTTGGAGCTCCCGGCCGGGCAATACGAGCTGCCCGCGCACGCCGTCCTGTTCCCGTCGCCGGGGCAATAATACCCGGCCTCGCATGTCGCGCAGCTAGACCCGGTCCAGTACTTTCCCGGAACAGAGCAGCAGGCGCAGTCGTCTTTGCGCATCGTCCCCTCCGCGGAAGTACAGCCCGTCGGACACTGCTGTTTGTCCATCATGCCCGGGCAGTAATAGTTCGCCGGACACTTTTTGCAGCTCGTGTCCGCGTTGTATTCCGAATACGTCCCCGGCGGACAGCCAAGGCAGGCGAATGCCGCGGCGCGGGCGCCGAGGGAGGGCAGGCATACAAGCAACAGCCCGCAGAAACTTGGGATTCTACGGGAAACGAATGGCAAAATCATAGGCTTGCGCGTCATTCCTTGAATTCGGTTTATGGCCGTTCTCTCCTTCGGTTAAGAAAATAGACCTGTGCCGCCGAAATGTAAAGCGAAAAATAGGGCGCTTTTGCGGCGGCTTCCTGCCCGCCGGCGGCCCCTTACCTGAACATCCATTCCACGGCGTTGCCGTCCCCTCGCCCGCACCCGTACTGGCCGTTCGTTACGGGCCGGCCGAAGGGCAGGAGGGTTATCGGATCCACCGCCCCCTCCACGACCGCTTTGCCGAGCTTGATGCAGTCCTCCTCGCGAAGCCCGGCCAGGCCCACGCGGAAAAACTCACCGTCCTTCGACACGCTGACCGTCCATTGCGCGCCGAAAGCACCGTTGCCCATCGGGCGGCCGCGGGCTCGCTCGATTCGGGCGCGCGCCGTGCTGTCGTACTTTTCGCGCGGGAACGCCCGCCGTATTTCGTCGCGCCACATGGCCGCGTCGGCGGCGGCCGATTGAGCTTCGGCCGGCGGGCGGTCGTATTGCGCGTATATCCCGGACGCCAGCAACGCCGCGGAAATGGCCGCGGCGGCGGCCAGCCTGGCGTTGCGCGGCGCTAACGCGAGGTTTTTCTTCGTTTTTCCCATATCGCACCCCGTCTTGTATTCTATTATTGAAAAAAGCCGTTTGGCAATGTATTATTCCATATATGAAGAAAAAAAGAAACAGGGGCCCGATAATCGAGACGGTAAGCGCCGTCCTTTGGGCGGGTTCGCTCGCGTTGGTGATTCGCTCGTTCGTGTTCGAGCCGTTCCACATTCCGTCCGACTCCATGATACCGTCGCTGCTGGTCGGCGACCATCTGTTCGTAAGCAAGTTTTCCTACGGCTATTCGCGCCAGTCGTTCCCGTTCTCTCCGCCCGTGATAAAGGACAGGGTGCTGGACAGGGCGCCCGGCCGCGGCGACGTCGTGGTGTTCAAGAAGATTTCGCCGCCGGCCGAGAATTATATCAAGCGCCTTGTCGGCCTGCCTGGCGACAGGATAAGGATGAAGCGCGGGCGCCTTTACATCAACGGCGAGGCCGCGCCGCGCGAATTCGTGGGCAAGTACTATATCCTCAATCTTCCCGACGACGCGCGCTCCCAGAAATCCATGCAGATCATGCTGCCCGGCGGGGACAGGCTGGAGCTAGAGGGCCGGACCAGGGTCTCGATAAACGGCGCGCCGCTTCCGCCCGGGTCGTTTTCCGTGTATTACAAGCGCGCGCGCGACCTGCGCCCGGAGCCGGTGGAGCGCCTGCGCTACGTCGAGACCCTGCCGAACGGGGTGAAGCACGACATACTCGAGATCTCGGATTCCGAGGGGAAGGACGAGCCGGACCGCCGCTTCGACGACACGCCCGAATACCTGGTGCCGGAGGGGCATTATTTCATGATGGGCGACAACAGGGACATATCCCAGGACAGCCGTTTTTCCGACGTCGGGTTCGTGGCCGCGCGGGACCTTATCGGCCGGGCGAAGTTCATATTCTATTCCCACGACGGTTCGGCCGGTTTTTTTGAATTCTGGCGCTGGCTTTTCTCGGTAAGGTACGGGCGGCTGCTGAAAGGCGTAGAATGATGCTCGGCTATGAGTTCGGCGACCGCGGGCTCCTGAAGCGCGCGCTGAGGCATTCCAGCGCAGGCTCCGCGAACAACGAGAGGCTGGAGTTCCTGGGCGACCGCGTGCTCGGCCTGGCGGTCGCGGCCATGCTCTATGCGAAGTTCGGCAGCGAGGCCGAGGGCGAGCTTGCGATCCGCCACGCCGCGCTCGTTTCGGCCCGGACGCTTGCCGACATAGCGGCCGGGATAGGCCTCGGGGACGACATAGAGGTTTCGAGGCAGGAGGATCGCCGGGGCGGCCGCGCGAACGCGAACATCCTCGCCGACGCGCTCGAGGCGGTCTTGGGCGCGGTATTCCTCGACGGCGGCTTCGGCGCCGCGCAAGAGGTCGTGGAGAAGCTCTACGAGGGGCGCGTTTCCTCCGCGACCAGGCCGGCCAAGGATGCGAAGACGAGGCTTCAGGAATTCGCGCAGAAAAAGTTCGGCGCCATTCCGAAATACGAGCTGGCCGCCAAGGAGGGGCCGGAGCACGCGCCGGTTTTCTCCGTTTCCGTCTCGGCCGGCGGCCGGTCGGCAATGGGCTCCGGTCCCTCGCTCCACGCGGCCGAGGCCGCGGCGGCCGGGAACCTGTTGGAATTGCTGGGGGAATAAGCGGCATCGTGCCGTCCGGTCCGCCGCTCGCGCGGTTTTCTTTCCTTGACTTTCGCGCCGCTGTTTTCTATAATGCGTACGAAGGGATTGTTGGAATGAAAAAACTTGTTCTCATCGCAGCCCTTTCCGCTTGTACGTCGGCCGGCCCGTATGTTACGTATATTTCCTCGGACGGAAACAAAGGGATTGTCGTCGAAAAGTGTATGGTGCGCATGAGCGCGTTCACGAACGCTATTTCGAACGACAGCTGTACGGCGGTGCAGATACGGCTGCATTAGCTTGCGTCCACGGCCCGGCTTCCGACGGCGCGGGCGCGGCAGGATTCTTTAATTGCTTTGGCCGGCCGATTGCCGCCGTGTCGGGCCGAAGGAAAAATCCCCCGGATACGGGGGATTTGTTTTTATTTCTTGCTTGAAAAGCCCGCGAACTTCTTCTTGAATCTGTCGGCGGCGCTGCCCGCGGAATCGGACATGGAGCGCTTGCCCGTCCACGCCGAATGCGTGCTCGGGTCTATGTCGAGCTTCAGGGGTTCCTTGCGCTTCAGGGTCGAGCGCATCCTTATTTTCTCTCCGGTGGTGAGTATCACGTCGTATTCGTTGTATTCCGGATGTATGCCTTTTTTCATGGTAAAACCTCGATATTGACTAATATGGCTTGCCGCAGTATAATATAGGCTCCGGCTTTTGGCAACAAGAAAATGCAGAATATATTCGTGATTTCCAGTTATACCAACGGCGGCAAGGACAGCGTAATCCGCCGCTTGCTCGGGATGGATCTGGGCCTCGTGCGGCTTATCACGGTTACTTCGCGCGCCATGCGCCCCGGGGAGGCCGAGGGCGATCCGTACTATTTCCTCACGCGCGGGGAGTTCGAGGAGAGGATCGCCGCCGGAGAGTTCCTGGAATGGGCGCACGTCCACAACGACTATAAGGGCAACCTGAAGTCTTCGTTCGGCGCCGTGCCCGGGGACAAGGACATAATAATCCAGCTCGACGTCCAGGGCTATGCCAGGTACCGCGAGATATTCGCGGGCAAACCGTACCGCATAGTCGGCATATTCATCGACGTCCCTTCGTTCGATGTGTTGCAAGAGCGCATGGTCGCCCGCGGCGGCGACCTGTACGATATGCGAAAAAGGCTCGACGACGCGAAGGTTGAAAGGGAGCATATTGGCGAGTACGACTACGTCGTCATGAACGACGACCTAGATCGCTGCGTCAGCGACGTGGCGGAGATAATAAGGAAGGAGTCGCGAAGGCCGGAATGACGGAGCTTGGCCTGACAAGCGGGAGGCCGCTTGTCATCCCCGGGCTCTTGTCCCTGCGTAGCGGAGCCGGAAAGCGGGAATCCAAGCAAGGCATTACAGCTTTTCGATACACAATAACTGTATGTCCAGTCCTATCTGGGCTTCAACAGCAACGCCGTTTCCGCCGGCCGATGTTTTGACGCCAATCCTGGAGGTTTCAAAGTGTTGGGCGTACAAATGAAAGTTTGGTGGAAGACGGGCGACTTGCCCTTCGTAATAGCCTTCTTTTTTTTCGCATTCTTTCCAACCTGGAGGCGGAGTTTTTGTTTCCATCAGAATAAGCTTTGTTCCTTTGGCGAAAATATGCTGCGGCACTTCCGTCTTGAGCGCATATTTCGAGAGGTCCATGGCCGCGGGGATTGCCGGAATCTCGGCCTTCTTGGCATACTCGGCCAGATTCGCCGCTGCCGGAATATCCGTCTTGAGCGCATATTTCGAGAGGTCCATGGCCGCGGGGATGGAAGCCTTGACGGCCGCCACCTCCGCCTTAGTTGCAAAGCCCGAGGTATCCGCGGCTCCGGGAATGTCGGCCTTGAGAGCATACT
>JAITSG010000036.1 GCA_031288035.1 Rickettsiales bacterium
ATTGCAAGGAAAAATCCAGCCATATCTTCATGAAACCCCAATAGAATCCCAAAAGGAACAATGTAATGCACATCAAGGAATTACGCGAAAAAAGCCCCGCTTTTCTCATAGACCTGGCCGAAAAAGAAGGCATAGAACACCCGTCGTCGTACGATACAAAGGACCTTCGGTTCACAATACTCAAGGAAATAGCCAAAAAAGGCGAAACCATGATAGGCGAGGGCGTCCTGGAAACCATGCCGGACGGGTACGGATTCCTGCGCTCGAAGGACTCGAACTACATATCCGGGCCGGACGACATATACGTCGCCCCCCAGCTTATCAAGAAATACAGCCTGAAGGTCGGCGATACCATAGAGGGCAACCTCCGCGTGCCAAAAAGCAACGAAAAGTACTTCGCCCTGGACACCGTGGAGCGGATAAACTTCGAAGACCCGACGAAATCCAAACACCGCGTGCACTTCGAGGACCTGATCCCGCTGTACCCGGACGACAAGCTCAACCTCGACATAATGCTCGGCACCGAAAAGAAGCCGAACTTCACCACGCGCATCATAGACCTGGTCGCCCCGCAGGGCAAGGGCCAGCGCAGCCTTATAGTCGCGCCCCCGAAAACCGGCAAGACCATAATGCTCCAGAACATAGCGCACGCCATCACCACCAACCACCCCGACGTGTACCTAATAGTCCTCCTGATAGACGAGCGGCCAGAGGAAGTCACCGACATGCAGCGCAGCATACACGGCGAGGTCATAAGCTCGACCTTCGACGAGCCCGCCACGCGCCACGTCCAGGTGACCGAGATGGTCCTTGAAAAGGCCAAGCGCCTCGTCGAATACAAGCACGACGTGGTCATACTCCTGGATTCCATAACCCGCCTCGGGCGCGCCTACAACGCCGTGGTGCCGAGCTCCGGCAAGGTCCTCACCGGCGGCGTGGACGCCAACGCCCTCCAGCGCCCCAAGCGCGTCCTGGGCGCCGCGAGGAACATAGAGGACGGCGGGTCGCTCTCGATAATCGCCACGGCCCTGGTCGAAACGGGAAGCCGCATGGACGAGGTCATATTCGAGGAATTCAAGGGCACGGGCAACTCCGAAATAGTCCTGGACCGCAAGCTGTCCGACAAGCGCACGTTCCCGGCGATAGACGTCACGCGCTCCGGCACAAGGAAGGAGGAGCTGCTGGTCAACGCGGAAACGCTCCAGAAAATGTGGCTGCTCCGCCGCCTGCTGACCACGATGGGAAGCTCGGACGCCATGGACTTCCTCCTTGAAAAAATAAAGCATTCGAAGACCAACCCGCAATTCTTCGAAACCATGAACTCTTAGCCAATCGAAAGCTGCTCCTCGGCCTGCGGGTGCTTTCGGTTGGGAAGTTGGGTTCTAAAACCGTGCGAAGCCCGCTTGTTCGGACGAATTGGTAGAAAGAGGTGTTAAATGCCAGATATATACGTAGATATGAAAGAGGTGACGGCGCGCAGGGACGAATACGCCGCCGCAATCAGGAACAAGAACGTGAAGCTCGACCTGGACAGGCTCGTTTCCCTATACGAGCAATTCCTCGAGGCGGACAGGCGGCTCCAGGACTTGAATTCGCGGAAAAACAGGCTCTCGGAGGCCGCGGCAAACGCATCGCCCGCCGAAAAGCCCGCGATAATAGAAGAGTCGCGGCGCATAGGCGCAGAGGTCGCGAAGCTTTCCGAATCCATGAAGGCCATAGAGCCCGAATACAAGGCCATGCTGTGGCTTATCCCGAACATCCCCGCGCCGGACGCGCCGATAGGCAAGGACGATTCCGAAAACGTCGTGGTCAAGAAAGCGGGGGCGCCGAGGAAGTTCGACTTTCCGATACTGCCGCACTACGACCTGCTCCTCAAGAACGACTGGGCGGATTTCGAAAGGGCGTCGAAGGTGTCGGGCACTCGGTCGTACATCCTAAAGGGCGCGGCTTCGCGCCTCGAGATAGCCCTGCACGCGTTCGTCATGGACAAGCTCACCCAAAAGGGATTCACAATGATAACCGTGCCCTCGATGGCGTTTGAAAGCGCGCTTTTCGGCACAGGGCACTTCCCGTTCGCCCGCGAGGACGTCTATAAGGTCGGACGCGAGGAAAACGGCGCGATAGCCGACGAAAACATGTGGCTTTCCGGCACGGCCGAGATAATCCTGACCTCGCTGCACGGCGGCGAGATCCTCGACGAGCAGAAGCTGCCCATACTGTACGCCGGATATTCGCCATGCTTCAGGCGCGAGGCGGGAGCGGCGGGCAAGGACACCCGCGGCCTCGTGCGCGTGCACCAGTTCATGAAGGTCGAACAGTACGTCATATGCAGGAACGACATAGAAGAGAGCGCGAAGTGGCACAAAGTCCTCCTGCAATGCGCGGAGGAGGTGCTTTCCGACCTGGAGCTTCCGTACCGGGTCATAGAATGCTGCACCGGCGACATGGGGGCGGGCAAGTACAAGATGAACGACCTGGAGGCGTGGATGCCAAGCCAGGACAAATACCGCGAAACCCACTCGTGTTCCACCATGACGGACTGGCAGGCCCGGCGCGCGAACCTCAGGTACCGCGAAAACGGCACGAACAAGGCCAGGTTCTGCCACACCCTCAACAACACCGGAATCGCGACGCCCAGGATAATGGCGCAGATCCTCGAAAACCACCAGACGGCCGACGGGCGCGTAAGGCTGCCCGAAAAAATCCGGCCGTATATGAACGGGAAGGAATGGCTGTAGCCATCGTCCCCGGAAAAATGAAACAAAATGTTTCACGTGAAACATTTATAGAACAAAGGACTCGAAATGAAAGCTTTCCTATTCCCAGGACAGGGCAGCCAGAAGCCCGGGATGGGCCGCGACCTTTACGGCGCGTTTCCCGCCGCGAAGGCCGCATTCGACGAGGTGGACGACGCCCTTTCCATCAAGCTGTCCTCCATAATATTCGGCGACGACGCGGTCGAGCTCAACAAAACCCAGAACGCCCAGCCGGCGCTGATGGCCGTGTCCGTCGCCGTCGCGAGAGTCCTTAGCGAAAAGCCGGACATGGTTTGCGGCCACTCTCTCGGCGAATACTCCGCCCTGGCGGCGACCGGCGCAATGAGCCTTGCCGACGGCGCCAGGCTGCTTCGCACGCGAGGAGAAGCCATGCAGGCTGCGTGCGACGACGGCGCTATGGCGGCCGTCCTTGGCCTTTCGATAGAGGTTGTCGGCGAGCTGTGCGCGAAGATCCCGGGAGTATGGGCCGCGAACGACAACTGTCCGGGCCAGGTGGTGGTCAGCGGGCTGAAGGGCTCGGTCGCGAAGCTTTCCGAATCGGCTGTAGCCGCCGGCGCGAAGCGCGCGGTGACGCTCCCTGTCTCGGTTCCAGCCCACTGCCCCCTCATGCAGCCCGCGCGCGAGAAAATAGAGGCCATGCTTGCCGACGCGCGCGTTTCGATGCCCTCGGTCCCGTTCATATCGAACCGGACGGCGCAGATCGAAACCTCGCCCGAGGACATAAAGGCCCACCTGGCCGAGCAGATGACGAGCGGCGTCAGGTTCCGCGAGTGCGTGGAGCGCATGGCGCAGATAGGCGCGGATGAATTTTTTGAAATCGGCGCCGGTACCGTGCTGGCAGGCCTGGTCAAAAAAACCTGCGGCGACGCGGCGGTCAAATCAATCGGAACAACGGAGGATATAAATGTTCGACCTTAAAGGCAAATCAGCCCTGATCAGCGGGGCGACGGGCGGAATAGGCGAGGCCATCGCGCGCGCGCTTTACGCCCAGGGCGCGACACTCGCGCTGGCCGGGCGCAGCCAGGATAAGATGGCCGAGTACGCCCAATCGTTCGGCGAGCGCGCCCATCCGGTGGAATTCGAGCTGACCTCGACGGAATCGGTCAAGGCCGCGGTCGCTAGGACTCTCGAGCTTTGCGGCAAGATAGACATACTGGTCAACAACGCCGGCATGGCCCGCGACGCCCTGGCAATGCGCATGTCCGACGACGAATGGCAGGCGGTGATAGACGTGAACCTTACGGGCACGTTCAAGATGACGCGCGAAGTCCTGCCAGCCATGGTGAAGGCCCGGTACGGGCGCATAATAAGCATAAGCTCGATAGTCGGGACCATGGGAAACCCCGGCCAGGCCAACTATTGCGCGACGAAGGCCGGCATAACAGGCATGACCAAGGCGATCGCCGCCGAGGTCGCCACGCGCGGAATAACCGCCAACTGCGTAGCGCCCGGATTCATAAAAACCGCTATGACGGACATACTTTCCGAAGAGGTCAAGAACAAGATGATGTCCGTGATACCGGCCGGCCGCTTCGGCGACCCGGCCGATGTCGCGGCCGCGACGGTGTTCCTAGCCTCGGACGAGGCGGCCTATATCACCGGGCAGACCATACACGTCAACGGCGGAATGCTGCGGGTGTAGCCGAAAGCCGTTTTGCTTGCCGTGCTTGGAAATTTGTGCTAGAATAGCCTTGGACTATTTCGAGAAAGGAGCATTTTATGAACAAAAGCAGAACGGGGGGGGGTGCAAGGCTTAATTTTTAGCGCGGCCGCGATTCTGGCCCTTGCGATGCCGGCCGATTTGGACGCGGCGAAAAAAAATAATTCCAAGCGGGCGATGCGCGGAGGCCGCGGCAGCGGATCGAAAAAAAACCGCGGCGGCAAAAGCAATGGCAAGGGCGGTGGCAGCAAGAAAGCTTCCGCGTGCCCCGTAGGCGTTGTTCTTATCGATTATAAGAAGTCTGCGCATTATAAAATGGAGGACGGCTCCGTTTGCGTAGATGTCGAGGACCTAAAGCCGCCCACTTGTCCTAAAATGACTATTGTCGAGCTTGATTCGGTCGGCATAGCGTATCCCGGATGGGTCGACATAAACGAACAGGCGGCTTATGTGGCAGCGTATACCGGGAATGTAGAAACCGAAACGAACGACAGCTACAGTTGTTCGCCTCCGGTTTCGCCCTCGATCCCAAAATGCCCGCTGGAACAGGTTGTAGCGTACCTCGAATCGGTTGAAAACAACACTTATTACATGAGATATTATTCATCTCCGGGACAAGAATGCCGGATACCGGAAGGCATGCAGGGGTTCCCCTTGAGAGAAAGCAATGGCAGATATTATATAAGTTACGGCATATGCACGAGGGATGTAAGCGACGATCTTCACCAGAAATGGTCCGAGCATGTGTATAAAAACGAAAAAGAAGCGCATGTTCCGGAATGGATGACGAAGGACAGATTTGTCCCGATTTTTGTCGGCAATAATTTTATACCCTGCGCCGACAAGGCCGAAATCATAAAGACGCTGGGCCTTTGACCAGGACGCCTTGGGCTTTCCGGCCGTGCGGCGCCCCAGGAAATCTGGCGCTGGTTGCCAAGCGCCGGAATTCGTGTTATAATGCCTTTATCGAACAAGGAGGCGTCTCATGAATAAAAACGGAACATGGGAGGGACGAGTCTTGTATTATAGCGTGGTTGCCATCCTATCCACCAGCATCATAGTAGACGCCGCAGCAAAGCCAAAGACGGCTAGGACCGGGCGGGGCGGACGGATAGGCAAATCCTCCGGCACTAGCAAACGCGGCGCGGGTGCGAAAATTCCAGCCAAAGCTTCCGCGTGCCCCGTAGGCGAGATCGTAAAGAGCCTCGATAAGGAATTTAACGGGAATTTCAACTACTATTTCCAAACCAGGGACGGCAAGATATGCGGCGATGCGTATTGGCTGGACGATTGCCCGAGAATTTATCCTTTGGAGATAGAAAAATTCTCCGGCTCCGCCGCCGGAGAATATATGTTTGTCTACGACGCGTACAGCGACAAAGGGAAGTGCAAGGATTATCCCGATACACCCGAGGCTAGGCGAATTAGGAAACTTGCGCCTTGCCCCGTAAACGTCGTCTTGCAAAAAAAGATCGCCATAGTCGACAATTTTGCGAACGAAACGGCGTATTCTTCGGTCGGCGCGGAATGCAGCCATATCGACGCAGACGGGCTTGGTTTTCCCGTCGGCAGGGGCGATTCCGGCAAGACTTACTCCTCGGCCGGATATCCCGAACTGGGCGATTTGCCGGTCCCGGCCATCCCGTCTTGGATCAAAGACGAAAAAGGCCAAAATTATTATACGGAGTCCTTTATGATAGTGGATTCGAAAACCTATCATTCAAAACGCGCTGCATACGATAAAAAACGACTGGAAATCGACGAGAAGCGCGAAACTATGTCCAAGGAGTGCGAGACCATGCCGACCGGATGCCATAGCGCCAACCTTTCCGAGTGCCCTGACGTAGATCCCCATGCTTTTTGGGCTAAACAAAACAAATGCTACGAGGACGCCGATACGAAATATAGGGCCATGCTCGACGAGCTCAATAAATAATTGGTGCCGGTTGTCCGACTCGAACGAACGACCTGATGATTACAAATCAACTGCTCTACCAGCTGAGCTAAACCGGCCCCGGCCCGAATCTAGCACCCGGAAAGCGGCGTTTCAAGGATATTCGCACCGGATCTTGCCGCATACCCTTATAAGCGGGTACAGGCCGTCCTTTTCCCCGCCCTTGAGCTGGTAGTGCCACCATTCGTTCCTTATGCCGCGGAAGCCCGCGGCCTCCATCACGCTTCTCAAAAGCGCGCGGTTGGCGCAGAGCCGCTCCTCCCCCGGCTTGCACTTGTAATCCGAATGCGATTCATCCTTGAAATGGTCGACCAACGTCGTGAACTCGAGCTTCCTTCCGCCCTCGTTCGCAAGCGCTATGTCGAGCGCCAGGCCCTTGGAATGCAACGAGCCCTTCTTGTGCGGATTGGCGACATAGCGCGCGTCGGGATAGCGCTCCCACATGTACAGCTGGGCTTCGTGCGGGCGGAAACAGTCGAAGAATATCGCCTTTAGATTACGCCTCTCCAACTCGGCCTCCAGCTCCCAGATGTTCGAAAGCAAATCCTTGTGCACGTAGCAGCGCCTTATCCCGAACTTGCCATAGAACGGATGGCCCAGGAAATTGTCGGCGCGCAGGTACGAAAGGTCCTCTATGAACCGCGGGCCCTCGACGCGCACCAGGGGAAAATTATCCTCCACCTCGTCCCCCAGGGCAAGGCGGGCGCACAATACGCCCATCAGAACCAACAGCAAAAGCTTCCCCATGGGACTATTATATTGCACGTCCGGACAGAATCCACTATAATATTCCCCGTAAGATAAGGAGAAAATAATGAAAATATCCTTCATAGGCGCCGGCGGCGTGGGCACGACCACGGCGTTCGCCGCCGGACTGTCCGGCAGGTTCGACAGGATATCGCTCGTCGACATACGCGGGAATTTCGCGCGCGGCAAGGCCATGGACCTCCAGCAGGGATTCTCTTTGGCCGGACACGACGTGGAGGTCGAGGGTGGAAGCAGCTATACGCTTATTCAGGGCAGCGGCGCCATAGTCGTATCCGCCGGAATCGCGAACACGGACGGCACGGCAAACCGCGAGGACCTGCTCGGCTCCAACAGGCAAATCATAGCCGGCATAGCGCGCAAGATACGCGGACAGATTCCGAAAAAGGGCAAACAACCCCTTATCATAGTGGTCACGAATCCGCTGGACGCCATGCTGTACACCTTAATCAAGGCCGGGGATTTCGACCCGAAGAAGACCGTCGGGGCCGGAAGCTGGCTGGACGCCGAAAGATTCAAGTTCTATTTCGCCCGGGAGTTCAAGACGCGCGAGAGCGACGTAGAGCCGACGGCCATGGGCCAGCACGGCAGGGAAATAGTATACCTCCTGTCGCAGACGAAATTCAAGGGCAAGCCCGTCCTTGCAGCCCGCGGCATAACGCAGGCCCGCCTTGCGAAAGTCTGCCGCCGGGCGACAGAAGGCGCGGGCGAGATAATAGGCCTTATAGGAAATGGCGGGACATTCTACGGCCCGGCAATGTCAGTCATCCAGATACTTACGGCCTATGCCGACGACAACCCAAGGCTTCTGAGCGCGTCGGCCTTGCTTGACGGCGAATACGGGATAAGCGGCATATGCCTCGGCGTCCCGGCCGTAATCTCGGGCAAGGGAGTGAGGGAAATAAAGACGCTCCCCGCGACGGACGCCGAGAAAAAGGCAATAGCAAAGGCCGCGAAGTTCGCGCGCTCTCTCCTGGAACGCGCCTGAGGAAACGGCCTACAGCAGCTTGCTTACCATGAAATTCCCGGCGGGCCAGCCGGCCCCCTTTATCCGCGCGGCAAGCCTGTATGCCGCTTCTATGACGTATTCGTTTTCCACGCGCGTATCGAACAGGAAATCGACCGGGTTTTCCGACGATTCCAAAACGGCGTGCAGATCCTCCAGGCCAGATCCCCTTATGCGCCCGCTGGAGGTCTTTATCCATACGGATTTCGGAATGCGGCGCGCGGCCCGCCTTATCCCCTCCACGCTTTTTAGGACGTCCGTCTCTATGCATATCTTCAGCGCGCGCGCGCCGGCCCCCTCGGAAAGCGCGGATATGTACGCCTCGCTTTCCAGCATGTCGAGCGGAGGCGCGGCCTCGATTATGTCCGCCCCGTCCTTGACCGCGGCGCGGATGGCGCGGAAAACCTCGTCCTGGCCGTACCCGGCGGACACCACGGCGCAGAGCTTTACGGAAGAATTCTCGAGCCAGCGCCATATCCGGTCGAGGCACGCGGCGGGAACGGTCACGAACCCGACGGCGTTCTCAACCGCGCCCTTCGAGAGCCTGACAAGGTCCATGTCGGAGGCGGGCGTGCGCGCGTACAGGTTGATCAAAGGCCGGGCCTCGTCTGAAACCATATATTTCACTTGAAAAACCCCCGCCTAGATAATACCATGGAAACCGCGATTTTGCAACGGCCCGCGCATATGAAAGCCAAATATACAGCACTGCTTTTCCTTTCCGCCTGCGCCGCAGGCCCGGGCGAGATAACGCCGGATATCGCCCCCGGATACTCGCGCTATGTCCACGACATGAACAAGCGCGTGCTGACCATGATACGCCCGGCGATGGACGAATACCGCGAGAACCACTCGCCGGCGACGCACAGGGCCCTATTGAACTTCGTACGCAACCTCCGGGAGCCCCTGACCGTCATAGATTCCGTGCTGATGCTCGACTTCAAGAACGCGCTCTCCTCGCTGGGCCGGTTCGCGATAAACTCCACCATAGGAATCCTGGGCATAATGGACAGCGCGGCGCAGATGGGCCTTGCACGCGACAAGCGCGACTTCGGCATGGTGATGGGCGCATGGGGCGTCGGAATGGGCGGATACTTCATGCTCCCGCTCGTCGGGCCGTGGTCAGTGCGCGACGCGGCGGGATACGCGGTCGACGTGTTCCTCGATCCCATCATATGGCCGGAGACCGGACTCATCCTGTCCGCGACGTCCGGGCTGCTCGAGCTGTACGAAGGATATTATTTCATCATGGCTACGCTCGACGCATCCGTCGATTCGTACGAGACATTGAAGACCATGTACCTACAGTCCCGCAAGGCGGAGATAGACAAGCACAGGCTGTTCCTAGCATCGCCAGAAGAGGATGCGGAGCAGATGGATTTCGACATGGAGTGGCAATAGATGGCGCATAAGATAAAAATCGCGGAAGACCGCATAAAGATAAGCGGGTGGATGAAGAAGAACTATCCGTCGCTAGGCATGGCGCACCTGCAGAAGCTGTGCCGCATAGGCGAGATACGCCTGAACGGCTCGCGCGCGGCGGCCACGGAGGCCATGGTTGCCGGAGACGAGCTGAAGATCCCCCCGTACCTCGAGGAATACAAGGCCGCCCGGACCCCGCACGGCTATACCGCGGACGACGCGAAGGATTTCGCCCGCACGGCCGTATACGAGGACAAGGACATAATCGCCGTGAACAAGCCCGCGGGAATAAGCTCGCAGGGCGGAACGGGGATGGAAAAGCACATGGACGAGCTCGCGAACTTCGCCCGGCCCGACCTTCGCGGCAACGCGCGGCTCGTCCACCGGCTTGACAAGGACACCTCCGGCGTGCTGGTCATAGCGAAAAACTACGATGCGGCGCGCGCCATGGGCGAGCTTTTCAAGACGCGTGAAATCAAAAAGACGTACCTGGCCCTGGCCTACGGCAACCTGAAGGCAAAGGAAGGCACGATACGCGCGCCCATACTCGAAGGACCGGACGGGCCCCGCGTGTCCGAGGCCCGCGGAGCGAAGCGCGCGGTTACGAAATTCAAGGTCATGGACGAGGCGTTCGGCAAGCTGTCGCTAGTCAGACTGGAGCCGGAAACCGGACGGATGCACCAGCTCAGGCTCCACATGGCGCACATAGGACACCCGATAGTCGGCGACTTCAAGTACGGGCGCCAGGGGGAGTTCGCCCGCCTCAAGGAAACGCTCGACATAGACAGGCGCCTTTACCTCCACGCGCATTCCATCGAGATTCCGGGCAAGCGCAAGATAACCGCCGGAATGCCGGAACATATGGAACGGATATGCAAATTTTTAAACTTCGGGATGAAAAAATGAAAAAGAGCGAAAAGAAATTCTCCGCATGGCGCCTTATCAAAAATCTAATCCGCCTGACGTGCTTCATAATGCTGGCGGCGGTTGTGGGGCTCGGCGTGGCGCTGCACGAGCTGGACCCGAACGAGTACAAGGACGACATAGCTAGGAGGCTCTCCAAGGCCCTGGGACGCGAGGTGAAGATAAACGGCGGCCTCAATTGGCAGATACTCACCAAAGACCCCGGGCTGGCCATAGAAAGGCTGTCCATAAAAAACGCGCCGTGGGGCGAAAGGGAATACTTCCTGGAGGCCGAGCGCGTTCTGGTCCTGGTCTCGTTCAGGGAAATATTCGACCGGCGCATAACCTTCGACGCTATACGAATAACAAGGCCGAAGGTGAGCCTGGAAATCTCCCGCGACGGCGAGGCCAACTGGAAATTCGGGCGCGGGCGGGATATCAAGGCCGCGAAGGGAAGCTCGGAATGGCTGAACGTCGAAATAGAAAGGCTCCGCCTCGTGCGCGCGGACATATCGTTCAAAGACCAGCAGAACGGCCGCGCGTACGACTTCAACACGCCGGACACCCTGTTCATAGCGCCGGAGGGCCGGCCGATCGAGCTCGAATCCCTGTTCAAGCTCAACGACGTCGCATACCGCCTCAACGCCTCCGGCCGCGCGGGGGACGACGGCGCATTGCATTTCGACGGAACGCTGGAGTTCGCAGGAGCCCGCGCCGAGGCAAAAAACGCGGTGCTCAAGAACAAACGGCTGCTGGTCCCCAAATTCTCCCTTAAATACAAGACGGCCGAGGTCAACGGCTCGGGCTCGGCGGATTTCAGGCGCAGCAAGCCCGCCTTGTACGCGAGCTTCGAAACGCCGCTTTTCGACATACCGAACCTGTTCGTGCCGGGATGGGAAGAGGAGTATTTCTACAACATCGCGAACGGCATAGACGCGCCCGACGAGCCGTCGAACATAAACGAAAATACCAAGGCGTTCGGAGACGTGTACCTGCCCATCGACGAATTCGACTATGCCGACGGAAGCGTGTCCGTAAAGATAGGCCGCCTGAAGGCCATGCCGGACATGCCGATAGACAACATAAACGCGCGGCTCTCCGTCAAGAACGGGCGCGGGCTGCTCCGCCTGTTCGCCGATTATATGGGCGGGCAAGTGGGCGTGGACGTAAACGCGGACAACCGAAACCGCATGTTCAACGCGGACGCCTCGATAAACGTGCAGGGCGTCGACGTGGGCAGGATAGTCGACGCCTCCGGCGCCCCGCACTTCTTCAAGGGCGGAATATCGAACGCCGAAATATACGCGCGCGGGCGCGGCAAAGACTTGGCCGAATACATGGCCGGACTTTCCGGATACGCGAAAATCTGGACCACGTCCGGCATGGACGGATACCGAATCGAAAAACTCATGCACGCGGAGGACCTGGTGTCCTCGGCCTTGCGCCTTGCATTGGGCCGCGCGGCCGCAAAGGACGAGAGCAAGATAACCTGCGTCGTCGCAAACCTGAACGTGCGCGACGGCAAAGTCCGCTCGAACCGCGGCATAGCCGTCGAAACCAAGGACGCGAACATAGTCCTGTCCGGCGACATAGACTTCGCAAGCGAACAGATGGACGTAAGCATCGCCAGCGCGGTCAAGGAAGGTTTCCGCGTTTCGGACGGCGTGACCAAGCTTATAAGAATAAAGGGCCCCATGGCCTATCCCAACATAGTCCCGGACAGCGAAGGCATAACCAGCACGGTCGGCACCACGGCCGTCGGCGCGGCGGCGGTGGGCATAGCCACGGGCGGAATAGGACTCGCCGCCGCCGGAATGGGCGCCGGAATAAACCTTATCGCGCGCTCCCTTCTCGGCATGGTGGCCGACGACCCGCGCCCGTGCATGACCGCGTTCGACGGCGCGGATCCGGCCGAATACGCGGGGCAGGGCGCGCTAAAAGCCGACATAGACCGGGCAGTCAGGGAGTGGAAGTAGATTCTTTCGTCATTCCGGGGCGGCGAAGCCGAACCCGGAATCCAGGTAAGAAACCATGCAAAAATACGGTCATACCTATATAATGGCAAGCAAAAGGAACGGTACGTTGTATGTAGGCGCCACATCCGATCCGAAGGCGCGCGCGTGGCAGCATAAGAATGAGTATTATGATGGATTTTCCAAAAAATACGGCACGAAGATTTTGGTTTGGTATGAGGTTCACGGAAATATTTACTATGCCATAGAGCGTGAGAAGCAAATAAAAAAGTGGCGTAGAAATTGGAAGAAAGACCTTGTGGAATCCATGAATCCTCAATGGGAGGACTTGTGGGACGAGATAATCCAATAGCTATTTGAGGATGTCGCAGCTGAATCAAAGAATCCCTGCTCGGCAATGTTGTAAATTCTTTTACCTGGATTCCCGCTTTCGCGGGAATGACGAAGGGGACGATGGATTCCCGCCTTCCGTCTCCCGGCTTCGCTATGCCGAGACAAGTCGCTTCGCTTCCGGCTTCGCTCCGCTATGCCGAGGCAAGTCGCCTTTGGCTACGCCGAGGCAAGTCGCCGTGAATGCCGGCCGCATATGAAAAAAGCCGGGATCTCTCCCGGCTTTTCGCAGTCGAATCGGTTCCGATTATATTTCGGTTCCGATGCGGACGCCATAGGTCCAGTTAGGAGCCCAGCCGTCGTACCAGTCTCCATCGTAGGCTTCGCCATAGTTCCACTGCACATACGGGTTGACGCTGAAGGTCTCGCCGCTGTACACGGTTCCGAGCTCAAGGTCGGTCCTGGCCTGGCTCTTCACCGTGTTCTTCGTGCCGGCGCTTTTGTCATCCCGCTCGCCATCGAAGCCATAGGCTATGCCGCCCTTGATCCCGAATTTCGGAGTTAGGGCATAGGCTGCCTCCGCACTCAGGCCGAATCCGACGTGGCTGCCTTCCTCGCTGTCCGGATCCCACTCGGTGGCAAACGTGTAGTCGACGGCGCCGATCGCGTTGTACGAGAACTTGCCGGAAACGCCCCTTGCCTTCACGCCCGCCTGTATGCTATGCGGAGTGCCCTTGTCGTCGTTGTCAGAAGCATCATGTCCGCCCGAAAGGCCGATGCCCCAGCCGCCTATCACGTCGAGGCTGAAACCCGTGCCGCCTATCACATTGTAGTCCACGCCGACAAACGGATCGGGAGTCGTGCCAGTGTTGTTGGAATCTACGATAACCGAAAACCTGTCGGTGATGCCGACGGTGGCATTCAGGGCCTCATAGCTTGAAGCCGAACCGCCAGCGACATTGATTGTCGTCGCAACCTTGTCCTTGCCAACACGATAGGCAGGATCAAAGATTCCGGCCGAAGCTCCAACCGAGGCCACCAAAGCAACCAGGGATAAAACTGTTTTTTTCATTTAGTTCTCCTTTGTTTTTGTTTAACTTTCTGCAAATTTCTTTACAGATGCCTAGAGTTTAGGCTCTAAAGGCCGCATATGTCAACAATAAAAAAATCGCTGGACAAACCGGTTGACAAAACATGAGGCGGCCAACGGAAACCGACCTGCCGAACCTCTCGCCCGTCTTCGCTGCGCTTCGCCGAGGTATCCGGCCCGGCCACGAGTTTGTTTCTGACATAATCTCGGCGTAGAGCGACCCTGGTCGCACGAAGCCGGATGGTGGGAATGGAGAGACTTGAACTCTCAAGGGTTGCCCCACACGGACCTGAACCGTGCGCGTCTGCCAATTTCGCCACATTCCCGGCGCCAGAAATATATACGGGCGCAGGCCCAAAAGCAATAAAATTATTTACAATTCCTTTTCACGCCTGTAAAATAACGCGCATGAGAAAACTCCTCGCCCTGCTGGCCCTGTCGATAATGCCGCTCAATCTGGCGGCCGAAATATACGTCGACATAGACGCCGGACAGGTCAAGCCCATAAACATAGCCATACTTAAGCTCGGCCACGCGGAACTGGACGGCGTGATAACGAGCGACCTAAAACGCTCCGGCGTGTTCAGGCCCCTGAACCCCGCGACCTTCATAGACCGGAGCATAGACGTCGCGAAGTCCCCGGTGTACGAAAACTGGGACGTGATAGGCTCCCAGCTCCTTTTGGGCGGAAAGATAACCGTCCGCGCGGACGGCCGCGTGGGCGTGGAATACGCCCTGTTCGACATACCGAGCAGACGGGCGCTAATCCGCCAGACCCTTATCACCGAGAAAACCAACCTGCGCCGCATAGGCCACATAATCGCCGATTCCGTGTATTCCGCCGTGACCGGCGACAAGGGATACTTCGACACGCGCATAGTCTATATCGCCGAAACCGGACCCAAGACCAACCGCGTAAAACGGCTGGCCATAATGGACCAGGACGGAGCCAACCTCAAATACCTGACCTCCGGCAAGATACAGGTCACGACGCCGGCCTTTTCCCCCAACAGCCAGAAAATAGCCTACGTCACCTACTACAAGGGCGTGCCGCGCGTGTACATATTCGACATAGAAACGGGCGAGCAGGAACTCCTTGGCGCCTTCCCGGGCATGAGCTTCGCGCCCAGATTCTCGCCGGACGGCGAATATATAATCATGAGCCTAGCGCACGAGGGAAACTCCGACATATACGAAATCCGCCTTAAGGACAAGAGGCTCGCCCGCCTGACGTCCCACCTCGCCATAGACACGGCGCCCACGTATTCCCACGACGGCAAGAAGATAGCCTTCGTTTCCGACAGGTCCG
>JAITSG010000075.1 GCA_031288035.1 Rickettsiales bacterium
GACACCGGCATGGGGCTGGAACGCATAACGTCGGTCGTCCAGGGCGCGCACAGCAACTACGACACCGACCTGTTCCTGCGCATAATATCCGACATATCGGAGGCAGTGGGGGCGAAGCCGGACGCGGGGAACGCGAACTCGTTTCGGGTGATCTCCGACCACGTCCGCGCCGCCGCCTTCCTTATCGCCGACGGCGTCACGCCCAGCAACGAGGGCAGGGGATACGTGCTTCGCCGCATAATCCGCCGCGCGTCCAGGCACGTGAGCATTCTCGGCATGAAAAAGCCCGCCCTCTTCAAGATCGCCGCGTCGGTCAGGGACAACATGGGCGCGGCGTACCCGGAGCTTTCCGAACGCTTCGGCCAGGTAAGCGCCACGCTCAGGGCCGAAGAGGAAAGCTTTGCCTCCACCCTGGACGCCGGACTGAAGATCCTGGAGGAGGAGGCGGCGAAAATAGGGGGCGGCGTCATGCCCGGCGCGGCGGCCTTCCGCCTCTACGACACATACGGCTTTCCCCTAGACATGACAGTCGACATACTGCGCGGCATGGGAATGTCCGTCGACGAAAAGGGATTCGAGGCCGAGATGGAGCGGCAGAAGGAACGCTCGCGCGGGGCCGCCGAGTTCAAGGGCGAGGCCGGCACGGCAAAGGTATGGTACGACCTGAAGGCAAGGCTGGGCGAAACGGAATTCATAGGCTACGACACGCTGGCCTCGACATCGAAGGCCGAGGCCATAGTCGTAGGCGGCGAGGAAAAACAGTCTGCGCCCGCCGGCGCGGAGGCCTGGCTCGTGTTCCGGGAAACCCCGTTCTACGCCGAAATGGGCGGACAGGTCGCGGACGAAGGCCATATAGAAACAGGCGGCGCGAAGCACCGCGTCATAGACGTCCAGAAATTCGGCGGCGTGACAGCGCACAAGGTCAAGGCGGCCGCCGAGATTCCCGCGGGCGCCGCGGCCGAGCTCCGCGTGGACGCCGCCGCGCGCGCCAGGACCGCAAGCAACCATTCGGCCGCCCACCTCCTGCAATACGCCCTGCGTACCGTGGTGGGCGAGCACATATCGCAGAAAGGCAGCCGCGTGTGGAGCGGAGGATTCCATTTCGACTTTTCCAACCCACGCCCCGCGCTCCTTGAGCAGATAGAGGAAATGGAGCGCGTGGCCAACGCCCTTATAGACGAGGCCGCAACGATAACCATGATGCCCATGCCGATAGAAGAGGCCAAGAAAACCGGAGCCATAGCCCTGTTCAACGAAAAGTACGGCGACATGGTGCGCGTGGTGAAAATAGGCGGCAAGTCTGTTGAATTCTGCGGCGGGACGCACTGCCGCTCCACCGCCGAGGTCAAGTTCTTCCACATAATCTCGGAAAGGTCGATCGCCGCCGGAATACGGCGCATAGAGGCCGTGGCCGGGGACGCCGCTTTGGAATACGCCTCCTCGCTCGGGCTGGATACTTCCGGCTCCGCGCTAGACCTGTGCGCGAGGCTCAGGGACAAGCTCCTGTCCGACAGGAAGCGGGCCGAGGCCGACGCGATAGCCGAGCTCGAGCGCAAGAAGGCCGAGGAGGCCGCCGCAACCGAACGCGAGGAAAAGGCCGTGAAGGCCGGAGCCGAGCTTTCCGAAATAAACGGCGTGAAGATAGCGAGCTTCGCGGGCGCCGTATCGTCCAAGAACCTCAAATCCATCGCCCGGTCGATAACCGGCGCCGACGTGGCGGCAATAGTCGCGACAACGGACGGGAAGGCCTCGCTCGTCGTGTTCGCCCCGACCGGAAAAATCTCGGCCGTAGAGGCGGTGCGGGCGGTACTTTCCGGCGCGGGCGGAGGAAACGCGGAAATAGCGCAGGGCGGAATGCCCGCCGCGCAGGCCGAGGATGCGATAGCCAATCTTAAAAAATACATACAGGACAATATTTAATTATTGACAAATGTAATAATTCGTTTATAATCCAGCGCGGATTGAACATATTAACAGATAGGATCTATTGTTAGTATGTTTTATTGTACTAGGCATGAATACTGATGGGAGCGTGTCATGAACAAATACAATATTAAAAAGCACAAGGATTATGAAATAATCTTTGACGAAGATATAAGGATTTTCCACCTGAAAACCCAACGTCTGATAGACTTGTACCATTTCGGCTGGGGAAAATACGAGCTCATACCTGAATACTGGAATAATGCCCATGTTGATGATATGGTATTCGCCAAAGGTCCGCAAGGCTGCAGGGTGTCCGATATAACGGATATTGGGAGTCTTAAAAATAATTATGTAGATATCCCGTCTTATTTCGCCGCTTTCTCGGAGCGGGTATCAAGAACAGTAAAAAGGTTCGGGAAATACATAGAGCTCTGGTCTGATTTCATGGGCGTCCCGGTGTCGGACGAGCCGAAAATAGTAGAAGCGTTCGGAAAATACTTAGCCAAGATAAAATTCAAATATTACGACGATAATATGGCTGCCTTTTATAAACGCCCTCAAGAGTATCATTTTTTGATGTTGTTGTGGAATAGCGATTCTTACCCGGAGGACTTAGGGCGTAGCTTTTTGACTATGGACAGGCAGGAACTTATATGGCGTTGCTTGACATCGGAGAATGCCAGTTATCTTGATATAGATATGCTTACGGACAAAGAACGGGAAAAATTCGCCCACCTGCTAGTGAATGCCGGACTGCAAGAAATAGAGGATCTTTCTAAAGACAATAAGCGTAGGCTGTCGTTAGTCGAAGAATATCCCGCGTCAGTCATACGTCTCGGCCCCGACGCCACTCCTGCAGAAAGGCACACGGCCATAAGCGCGGATTGGCGCGTCGCGTACAATATGGATAATCTTACCAACCTTGAAATAATCTATGCCGACAGGCTTCGTCTGATCGAAAAGAAAGAGAAGGCTGTTAGTATGGGCAAGACAAGATAGCAAGTTGCGCCTTGCATAAGATTGCGGAGAACGTTGTGTCGGCCTACAGCTCTATGAACCTCGCGTCCCCGCCCTTGAAAAACTCGAAATCCGCCGCGTCGGTGCCGGTGAACCAGACCTGCGTCGGAATGGCGGCGAGCCTTCGCTCCAGCTCCAGGAGCCTCCCGCGGTCGAGGTGCGCCGGAGCCTCGTCGAACAATATCACCGGATAGCTCCCGAAATACAGGTATATCATCCTGACGTAGGCCAGGACTATCGACGCGACGGCAAGCTTCTGCTCGCCGGTCGACATGAGCGCGGCGTCTATGCCCTTCGCCGCGTCGCGCGCGGAAAAGTCCGAACGGTGCACGCCGTCCACCGGCGGCGAGAAGCTCTGCTTGAAATCCTCGCGGCCGGCCCTCAGGTTTTCGCGGTACAGATCCTCCACAGCCGCGGCCTTCGACTTCCTGAGCGCGTCCTCGACCA
>JAITSG010000080.1 GCA_031288035.1 Rickettsiales bacterium
GTTCTTTTTCTTTTGCTTCGGCGCGGGCGCGGCGGCGCGTTCGGTTTCTATGGCCGCAGCGGGAGCGGGCGCGGCCTCGGCCTCCTGCTTGGCCGCCGGAGCCGCATCTGGCGTAGCGGAGGTCGCGGCCTTTTTTCCGCCTAGCAATCCTTCCAAGCTGGATGCGCCGCCGGACGAGCCGGAACCGCCCAGCAGGCCGCCAAGGCCGGATGCGGCGCCGCCGGACGAGCCGGAACCGCCCAGCAGGCCGCCCAATGGATTGGCCTGGCCGAACGCCATGGTCGAATAAAGTACGCTTATTATGGATGCTATTAAGGTTCTCTTCATGATTCTCCCCGTTATTTTTTCAGTATTATAGCACAGTTAAAGGAGCAAGTCCACAAATTCCTCTTGACTTGTGGAAAGCGCGGAGCCTATAATGCCACAGTTAAATCTTGGCAGGGGACTCCCTATGGAACTCGTGGCTTTGGAAATATCGAAGATGCTATGGTCTGCTGCGGCGTTCGTCGCATTGTTCCTTGCCGCATTTTACGCTGCCGGCGTTCGTGACAGGGGCTCCGGCATAATTGAACTTTGGAGCTTTGGAAATGAAAAAGATATTGATAGATGCGACGCATACGGAGGAAACCCGCGTCGCGATAGTGGCGGACAACGGCAACCTCGAGGACTTCGAGCTTGAATCCGTAGGCAAGAAGGAGATAAAGGGCAACATATACCTGGCGAAGGTCATCCGGGTCGAGCCGTCGCTTCAGGCCGCGTTCGTGGAATACGGCGGGCTTAGGCACGGGTTCCTGCCGTTCACCGAGATACACCCGGATTATTTCCAGATACCGGTCGAGGACAAGAAGGAGCTTTTGGTCGGCCGCAGCGGCTCGCCGGATTCGGACGACGAGGTGGACGAGATAGACGTCGAGGACGACGATTCCGGCGACAAGGTAGGGGACGAGAAGCGCCGCGCCCTGCTCGGCAAGTACAAGATACAGGAAGTCGTCCGCTCCGGCCAGATACTGCTTATCCAGGTGGAGAAGGAGGAGCGCGGCAACAAGGGCGCGGCCGTCACCACGTACATCAGCCTGGCCGGGAGCCACTGCGTCCTCATGCCCAACAGCAACAAGCGCGCCCGGTACGGCATAAGCCGCAAGATACCGTATAACGAGGACAGGACGGCCCTGAAGTCCGTCTTGAAGAAGCTTCCGATACCGGAGGGCATGACCATAATCGCCCGCACCGCGGCCATAGGCAAGACAGAGGCCGAGCTCAAGCGCGACTTCGACTATATGATGGACATGTGGAACGAGGTCAGGAAAAAGACGTACTCGTCCACGGCCCCGGCGCTCATACACGAGGAGAGCGGGCTCCTCCGCCGCGCGATACGCGACATGTACAAGGACGACATTTCCGAGATAATAATCGAGGGCGACGAGGGCTATGCCGAGGCCGTCGAGTTTTCCAAGTCGATAAACTTCGCCCGCATGGACGCGATACGGCATTACAAGAATCCGGCGCCCCTGTTCATCGAGTATCGTGTCGAGGCACAGCTCGAGAGCATCCTTTCGCCGATAGTAAGGCTGCCCTCCGGCGGGTACCTGGTCGTCAACCCGACAGAGGCCCTGACCGCCATAGACGTCAACTCCGGCAAGGCCACCAAGGAGCGCGACATAGAGGAAACGGCCTTGAAGACCAACCTGGAGGCCGCGGCCGAGGTCGGGCGCCAGATGCGGCTCCGCGATATGGGAGGCCTCATCGTCGTCGACTTCATCGACATGACCGAGGCCAAGCACAACACTTCGGTCGAGCAGAAGATGCGCGAGCAGATCAAGCGCGACCGGGCCAAGGTGCAGGTTGCGAAGCTTTCCCAGTTCGGGCTGATGGAGGTATCGCGCCAGCGCCTTCGCCCGAGCTTTCTCGAGGTGAGCCACAAGCCCTGCCCCTACTGTTCCGGCACCGGCCTCATGCCCACGGTGCAGAGCGCGAGCATAAGCCTCATCCGCCGCCTCGAGGCCGAGCTCCTGAAGCAGGGCGCGAAGCGCATCTACGCCGCCGTGCCGAGCGACGTCGCGCTCTACATGCTCAACCAGAAGCGCGACGACATCCTCGAGCTCGAGGACCGCTACGACACGAGCATAATAATCAACGGCGACGATACTATCCTTAGCGAGAGCGATTACGTGGTCGAGCGCATGGATCTTGACGGCAAGCTGAACCAATACCTGCGCGAGCACGCTCCCGCCACCGCGCCCAAGAAGCCCAACCAGCGCCAGGTGCAGAACCGCGACCTCCTGAAAAAGACGCCGGCCGTGAAGCAGACCAAGACTAAGACCAAGCCGAAGAAGGGCATCTTAAGGAGGATTTTCGGCTGATGACGCTTCTGACCGAACCGGATCCCGGGCTCCATTTGAAATCCGCGCGTGTCGAGGACTTTTCCGGATTGCCCGCCGCGTTTGCCGAAATGGAGCGCATAATGGCCGCCTATGACGGCATAGGGCTGGCCGCGCCGCAGGTCGGCATGG